>JAKAXG010000073.1 GCA_021827225.1 Actinomycetes bacterium
TGCACGGCGTCGGCGCCGGCGGCCAGCAGTTCGGCGGCGTCGGTACCGGCACCCACGCCCCCCACCCCGACGATGGGCAGGTCCGGCCAGGCCTGGCGGCACTCGTAGACCGCCCGCACGGCCACCGGGTGCACCGCCGGGCCGGACAGCCCGCCCCCGCCCGCTCCCAGGCGGAACCGGCCGGTGGCCGGGTCTATGGCCATGCCCATGACGGTGTTGACCAGGGTGACGGTCTCGGCGCCGGAGTCGCGGGCCACGCCGGCCAGAGCGGGCAGGTCCGTGACGTTGGGGCTCAACTTGGCCCACAGCGGCACCACGCCGTCCAGGCCGGCGGCGGCCGCCCCCACCGCGGCGGACACCCCTTCGGGGCTGTGGGCGAACATCCGCCGGCGGTCCTCCACGTTGGGGCAGGAGATGTTGGCCTCCACCGCCACGATGGAACGCCCCGGCGAGCCCGGCCCGGACCGGCGCACCGCCTCGGCGACGGCGGCGGCGGCGTCGCGGTACGCCTCCGGGGAGAACCCCCAGATGCTGGCCACGACCGAGGCGCCGGTGCGGGCCAGCGGTGGCAGCTCCTCGGCCAGCCAGTGGGCCACGCCCCGGTTCTGCAGGCCCACGCTGTTCAACATGCCCGCCCCGGTGTCCAGGGGCCACAGCCGGGGGGCCGGGTTGCCGGCCCACGGCTGGCTGGACAGGGACTTCACCACGACCGCCCCGAGGGCGGACAGGTCGAAGTAGCGGGACAGCTCGGCGCCGTGGCCGGCCGTCCCGGAGGCGGTGAGCACCGGCGAGCGCAGCTCGACCGAGCCGACCCGGGTCGCCATCCGCACCGGGGGCGGCCCCGGCTGTGCCGGGCCGGCCGGCCGGGCCGGCCGGCCGGCCCGGGCCCGGAGGCTCACTGCAGCTCCAGCTGCTCGTCCTGGTGGTATTCCTGCAGCGTTCTCACGGTCAGCTTGTTGGCCGCCCGGTCGGCGATGCCGGCGACCGCGGCCCGGGCCGCGGCCACGGTCGTGACGCAGGCCACCCGGTGCTGGTTGGCGGCCCGGCGGATGTAGGCGCCGTCGGCCCGGGGTCCCCGGCCGCGGGGCGTGTTGACGACCAGGTTCACCTTGCCGTCCCTGAGGAGCTCCACGGCGTCGGCGCCGCCGGGTTGCTCCTCCCCCACCTTGGCGACCACCGTGGCCACCGGTACCCCGGCCTTCTCGAAGTAGGAGGCCGTGCCGGAGGTGGCAGCCAGGGTGAAGCCCAGCTGCACGAAGCGGCGGGCCGCCGCCACGCCCGCCTCTTTGTCCCGATCGGCGAGCGAGAAGAACACGGTGCCCTCGCTGGGCAGCTCGTCCCCCGCCGCGGCCTGGCTCTTGGCGAACGCCAGCCCGAAGCTGGAGTCGATCCCCATCACCTCGCCGGTGGAGCGCATCTCCGGGCCGAGGAGGGTGTCGGCGTCGGGGAAGCGGGTGAACGGCAGGACCGCCTCCTTCACGCTCACGTGTCCGCCTGACACCGGGTCGCGCATCAGGCCCTCCTCGCGCAGCTCGGCGAGCGAGGACCCGGCCATCACCCGGGCGGCGACCTTGGCGAGCGGCACCCCGGTCGCCTTGGACACGAACGGCACCGTCCGGCTGGCCCGGGGGTTGGCCTCGATCACGTAGACCTCGTCGCCCTCCGGCAGGCACTTCACGGCGAACTGCACGTTCAGCGGGCCGACCACGCCGAGCGCCTCGGCGATGGAACGGGTGTGGCCCTCTATGGTCGCCACCGTCGCCGCTGACAGGGTCGGCGGCGGTATGACACAGGCACTGTCACCGCTGTGGACGCCGGCCTCCTCCACGTGCTCCATGACGGCGCCGATGACGATCTCCCCGGCGGCGTCGCGTACGGCGTCGACGTCGACCTCGGTGGCGTCCTCCAGGAACCGGTCGACCAGCACCGGACGCTCGGCGGACAGGCCGCCCTCCCGGCCCAGCGAACCGAAGGCGCCGAGCGACTCCATGGCCCGGCGCAGGTCCTCCTCGCCGTAGACGATCTCCATGGCCCGCCCGCCGAGCACGTACGACGGCCGGATCAACGCCGGGTAGCCGACCCGCTCGACGATCCTCAGCGCCTCGTCGATGGTGACGGCCGTGCCCCCGTCCGGCTGGGGGATCCCCAGCCGCTCGCACAGGGCGTTCCACCTCTCCCGGTCCTCGGCCAGGTCGATGGCGTCGGGCGGGGTGCCGAGGATCAGCTCCCGGGGCAGCAGCCCGGACAGCTTCAGGGGCGTCTGGCCGCCGAGGCTGACGATCACGCCCCGGACGTCGCCGTGGGCGGACTCGACATCGAGGACGTTCGACACGTCCTCCCAGGTGACCGGCTCGAAGTACAGGCGGTCGCTGGTGTCGTAGTCGGTGGACACCGTCTCGGGGTTGCAGTTGACCATCACCGTCTCGAAGCCGGCGTCGTGGAGGGCGAAGCTGGCCTGCACGCAGCAGTAGTCGAACTCGACCCCCTGGCCGATGCGGTTGGGGCCGGAGCCGAGGATGACGATCTTGGGCCGGCGGCCGGGGCCGACCTCGTCGTCGTCCTCGTAGGTGGAGTAGTGGTAGGGCGTGTGGGCCTCGAACTCGGCGGCGCAGGTGTCCACCGTCTTGAACGTGGCCCTCACCCCCCTGGCCAGCCGGGCGGCGCGGACCTCGGCCTCGGGGACCGTCCTGGCGGCGTCGGCCCCGGAGGCGCCCCCGCTCCACAGGTAGGCCAGCTGGGTGTCGGAGAAACCGAGGCGCTTGGCCCGCCGCCAGTCCGCCCGCGAGAGGGCGGAGGGGCCGCCCAGGGCGGCCAGGCGGGCCCGTTCCTCCACGACCAGCAGGATCTGGTCGAGGAACCACGGGTCCACCCCGGTGGCCTCGTAGAGCCGCTCGACGCTGATCCCCCGCCGCAGGGCGGCCTCCAGCTGGAACGGCCGGTCGGGGGTGGCGATGGCGGCCCGGCGGACCAGCTCGTCGTCGGACCACTCGTCCCACATGGCCTCGGCCGGGTCGCAGTTGAGGCCGGCCCGGCCCCGCTCCAGGGAGCGCAGCCCCTTCTGCAGCGACTCGGGGAAGGTGCGGCCGATGGCCATGGACTCCCCCACCGACTGCATCCGGGTGCCGAGCACGTCGGGTATGAAGGGGAACTTCTCGAACGCCCACCGGGGGATCTTGGTCACCACGTAGTCGATGGTCGGCTCGAAGCTGGCCGGGGTCTCACCGGTGATGTCGTTGGTGATCTCGTCGAGGGTGTAGCCGACGGCCAGGCGGGCGGCGATCTTGGCGATCGGGAAACCCGTCGCCTTCGACGCCAGGGCGCTGGACCGGCTGACCCGGGGGTTCATCTCGATCACCACCTGCTCGCCGGTCCGGGGGTCGACGGCGAACTGGATGTTGGACCCGCCGGTCTCCACCCCGATGCGGCGGATGCACTTGAAGGCGTCGTCGCGCATCCGCTGGTACTCGTGGTCCGACAGGGTCTGCGCCGGGGCCACCGTTATCGAGTCACCGGTGTGCACGCCCATGGGGTCGAAGTTCTCGATGGAGCAGATGATCACGCAGTTGTCCGCCCGGTCCCGCATGACCTCCAGCTCGTACTCCTTCCAGCCGGCGATGGACCGCTCCACCAGGATCTCCGAGACGGGGCTGGCGGCCAGGCCGGCGGTGGCGATGCGGACCAGGTCGTCGCGGTCGAAGGCGATGCCCGTGCCGGCCCCGCCCAGGATGTAGGACGGGCGGATGATCAGCGGGTAGCCGATGCTCTCCCCCACCTCCAGGGCCTCTTCGAGGTTGTAGGCGAAACCGGATTCGGGCACGGCCAGGCCGATCTCGGTCATGGCCTGCTTGAACCGGTCGCGGTTCTCGGCGGTGGCGATGGCCTCGGAGTTGGCGCCGATCATCTCCACGCCCAGCCGCTCGAAGGTGCCCCGCTCGTGGAGGGCCATGGCCAGGTTGAGCGCCGTCTGCCCGCCCAGGGTGGGCAGCACGGCGTCGGGACGTTCCCGCTCCACGATCGCCTCCAGGACGTCGGGGGTGAGCGGCTCGACGTAGGTGCGGTGGGCGAACTCCGGGTCGGTCATGATCGTGGCCGGGTTGGAGTTGGCCAGGATCACCTTGTAGCCCTCCGCCCGCAGCACCTTGCACGCCTGGGTGCCCGAGTAGTCGAACTCGACCGCCTGGCCGATGACTATGGGGCCGCTGCCGATGACCAGGATGCTCTCGAGATCGTCGCGCCTAGGCACCCATCATCCTTTCGAATTCTGAAAAAAGGTAACTGGCGTCGTGGGGTCCGGGCCCCGCTTCGGGGTGGTACTGGACGCTGAAGGCCCGCAGGTCCGGGCGGCTGAGGCCCTCCACCACACCGTCGTTGAGGTTGATGTGGGTCACCTCGGCGTCGGCCAGGCTGGCCTGGTCGACGGCGTAGTTGTGGTTCTGGCTGGTGATCTCCACCGCCCCGGTGGCGATGCGGCGGACCGGGTGGTTCCCGCCGTGGTGGCCGAACGGCAGCTTGTAGGTGCGCCCGCCGAGAGCGACGGCCATCAGCTGGTGGCCCAGGCAGATCCCGAACACCGGCACCCGGCCCAGCAGTTCCCGGATGGTCTCCACCCCGTAGCCGACGGCGGCCGGGTCGCCGGGCCCGTTGGAGAGGAACACCCCGTCGGGCCGCCCGGCCAGGGCCTCGGCCGCCGGCGTGGAGGCCGGCACCACCTCCACGGTGGCCAGGTGCCCGAGGTGGCGCAGGATGGTCCGCTTGATGCCGAAGTCGTAGGCCACCACCTTCAGCGGGCCGTGGCCGTAGGTGTAGGGCTCGGCGGTGGTGACCTCCCGGACCAGGTCCCGACCGTCGGTTCCCGGCTCGTTCTGGGCCGCCTCCTTCAGCACCGCCTCGTCGAAGAGGTCGAGCGGCCCGAACGCCGCGGGCATGGCGCCGGCCTGGCGGATGTGGCGGGTCAGGCGGCGGGTGTCGATCCCGGTCAGGGCCGGCAGCCGGCTGTCGTCCAGGAACTGGTGGATGGTCCGCTCCGACCGCCAGCTGCTGGGCCGGGGCGGCAGGTCCCGGGCGATGAGACCCCGGCAGAACGGCCGGGCGCTCTCGCTGTCGTCCCCGGTCACGCCGTAGTTGCCGATGTGGGGGTAGGTGAAGCAGATGATCTGCCCGGCGTAGGAGGGGTCGGTGAGGACCTCCTGGTAGCCGGTCAGCGTGGTGTTGAACACGACCTCGCCGGTGGCCGGGCGGCCGGCCTGCGGGTCCCAGTAGCCGGCGGCCTCCCCCTCGAAGGTGGTGCCGTCGGCCAGCACGAGCAGGGCTTCCCTGATCAACGCTGCGCCTCCCCGTCGATCACGACCGGCTCACCGGCGTAGATCGTGTGGCGCACCTTCCCGGTCAGCTTGCGGCCGGCGTAGGGGTTGTTCCGGCTGCGGCTGGCCGAGTCGGCCGGGTTGACCACCCAGGTGGCGCCCGGGTCGATCACGCACAGGTGGGCGGGCTTGCCGGCGGCGACGGGGCCGCCGAACTCGTCGGCGAGGCCGGCGATGGCGGCCGGCTGCCAGGACATCAGGGCGAGGATCCGCTCGATGGGAAGCTCCAGTTCGGTAAGGGCCAGCGACAGCGCCGTCTCCAGGCCCAGCATCCCGGGCGGGGCCTGGTCGAACGGCGCCTCCTTGGCCTCCTGGGTGTGGGGGGCGTGGTCGGTGGCGATGGCGTCGGCCGACCCGTCGGCCAGGGCGGCCCTGACGGCGGCGACGTCGTCGGCGGTGCGCAGAGGCGGGTTCACCTTGAACACCGGGTCGTAGGACGCCACGCAGGCGTCGGTCAGGGTGAAGTGGTGGGGGGTCACCTCGGCGGTGACGCCCAGGCCCGAGGCCTTGGCGCCGCGGACCATGGCCAGCGAGCCGGCCGTGGACAGGTGCAGGAAGTGCATCCGGGCGCCGGTCAGGCGGGCCAGGGCCAGGTCCCGCATCACCATCAGCTCCTCGGCTTCGGCCGGCTGGCCGGCCAGGCCCAGGCGGCTGGACCACTCCCCCTCGTGCATGTGGCCGCCGCCGGCGAGGGAGGCGTCCTCGCAGTGCTCGGCCATGGTCACCCCGAGCGCCGAGGCGTACTCGAGCGCCCGGCGCATCAGGCGGGCGTCCTGGACGCCGGAGCCGTCGTCGGTGAAGATGCGCACGCCGAGGGCGGCCATCTCGGCCATGGGGGCGAGCTGGCGGCCCTCCCGGCCCACGGTGATGGCCCCGGCCGGGTGGACGGCGCAGCAGGCGGTCCGGCCCAGGTCCTGCACCTGGCGGACCACGGCCGCGCAGTCGATGGCCGGCTCGGTGTTGGGCATGGCGACCACCGCCGTGAAGCCGCCCATGGCGGCCGCCCGGGCTCCGGTCTCGACGGTCTCGGCCTCCTCCCGGCCCGGCTCCCGCAGATGGGTGTGGAGGTCGACCAGGCCGGGGGCGACCACGCACCCGGCGGCGTCGAGCACCACGGTCCCGGGCGGGGTGGAGCTGACCTTGGCGGTGACGGAGGTGATGATCCCGTCCTGGATGAGGACGTCGCCGTGGCGGGTCCCGGTGGCGTCGACGATGCGGCCGCCCCGGATCACGACGGACATCCGATTACGCGGCGGCAAGGTCGACCCCCGATCCGAGAAGCAGGTAGAGCACGGCCATGCGGACGGCGACGCCGTTGGCCACCTGGTTGGTGATGACCGACGACGGCCGGTCGGCGACCTCGGCGGCGATCTCCACCCCCCGGTTCACCGGGCCGGGGTGCATGATCAGCGCGTCGGCGGGTAGCAGCTCGGCCCGCCGGCGGGTCAGGCCGTAGGTGGCGGTGTACTCCCGCAGGCTGGGCAGCAGGGCCTCCAGCATGCGCTCCCGCTGCAGCCGCAGCAGGTACACCACGTCGAGCTTGGGCAGGACCGAGTCCAGGTCGTGCGACACCTCCACCGGCCAGCCGGCCAGGGAGGGGGGCAGAAGGGTGGGCGGGGCGACCAGCGTCACCGCCGCCCCGAGGGCGGTGAAGGCCAGCACGTCGGAGCGGGCCACCCGGCTGTGGCGGATGTCGCCGACGATGGCGATCCGCATCCCGTCCAGGGCCCGCTCGCCGATCCGCCCCCGCTCGGCGGCGATGGTGTAGCAGTCGAGCAGGGCCTGGGTGGGGTGCTCGTGCCAGCCGTCGCCGGCATTGACCACCGCCGGGCCGTGCAGCCAGCCGGCCACCTGCCAGGGCACACCGGAGCCGGCATGGCGGACCACCATGGCGTCCACTCCCATGGCCTCGATGGTCTGGACGGTGTCACGGAGGGACTCGCCCTTGTTGACCGACGAGCTCGACGCGGAGAAGGTCATGACGTCGGCCGACAGCCGCCGGGCGGCGGTCTCGAAGCTCAGCCGGGTGCGGGTGGAGTCCTCGAAGAACATCGACACCACCGTCTTGCCCCGCAGGGCGGGCACCTTCGGGATGGCCCGGCGGCTGACCTCGACGAAGCTGTCGGTGAGGCGCAGCACCTCGGCGATGCCGTCCCGGCCCAGGTCCTGCACCGACAGCAGGTGCTTGCGGCCCGGCCCGGCGCCGGCGGCGCGGCCGGTGGCCTTGTCGGGGTGGCGGTCGGTGAGGCCGGTCATGGTGCGGTCACGTCCCCGATGACCACGCCCTCCTCGGTGGCGTCGACCATCTCGTCGCGGCGGGTGGGGAGGTTCTTGCCCACGTAGTCGGGCCGGATCGGCAACTCCCGGTGGCCGCGGTCCACCATCACCGCCAGCTGCACCGCCCGGGCCCGGCCGTAGTCGGCCAGGGCGTTGAGGGCGGCGCGGATGGTCCGGCCGGTGAAGAGCACGTCGTCCACCAGGATCACCGTGTGACCGGTGAGGTCGACGGGGATCTCGGTGGTCGCCTCCGGCAGCACCGGCCTCAGGCCGATGTCGTCGCGGTAGAACGCCACGTCCAGGGTCCCGACCACCACGTCCCCGCCGGTCACCTCGCCGATGATCCGGGCCAGCCGCTCGGCGATCCACACCCCCCCGGTCTGCAGCCCGACGATGACCACCGACGAGGTGTCGGGGTTGCGCTCGATGATCTCGTGCGCCATCCGCCACGTCGCCCGGCGGACGTCCTCGGCGTCCATGACCGTGGTGCGGGCAACAAAAACGCCCCCGTAGGGGGGCGCCAGGGCACGCTCACGTTTGGCCAACCTACCTCCTCGTTCCGTCCCGGCCTCACTGGACCGGCTTCACGGCTCGAGGAACCATCGTAGCGCCTCCGGCCGGCGGTCCGCGCCCCTGAATCGGCCGGCGGGGCCGGGCGCCCGCCGGCCGCCCCGGCCAGGGCCGCTCTGGTGACACGAGAGGCCCTTTGGTGACACGAGCCACGCTCAGACCCGTCGAATTCCGTCACCAGACGAGGCGTCGAGGGCCGGGCCATCGAGCGCGGCGAGACTCTGCCTACCCCCTGGTCCCGCCCCGGACGTCGGTGGCCACGGCGGACAGAACGCCGTTGACGAAGCGGCCGGACTCCTCGGTGGAGTAGCCGCCGGCCAGCTCCACCGCCTCGGAGATGACCACCGCCGTGGGGGTGTCGGGCAGGGCCAGCAGCTCATAGGTGGCCATGCGCAGCACCGCCCGGTCGATGGCCGGCATCCGGTCCAGCGCCCAGCCGATGGCGTGGCGGGAGATCAGCTCGTCGATCTCCTCCCGCCGGTCTCCCACCCCGACCACCAGCGACGCGGCGAAGGGGTCCGGCGGCACGGGCAGGTCGTCGATGAGCACGGCCGGCGCGACGTTCTTGGTCTCGGCCTCGTAGAGCAGCGAGAGCGCCCTCTCGCGAGCCTCCCGGCGGGCGACGGGCAGCACGGTCGGGAGAACCCGGTCAGGCCCGGGTCAGGTACTCACCGGTGCGGGTGTCGACCTTCACCCGGTCCCCGGTGTTGACGAACAGCGGCACCTGGATCTGCAGCCCGGTCTCGACCACCGCCGGCTTGCGCGCCCCCGACACCCGGTCCCCCTGCACGCCCGGCTCGGTCTCGGTGATGGTCAGCTCGACCGCGGCGGGCAGGTCCACGCCGACGATCTCACCGTCGAACATCTGGATGACCGCCGAGTCGCCCTCCTTGAGGTAGGAGGCCGCCGACCCGAGGGCGTCCTTGGGCGCCTGCAGCTGCTCGTAGTCGGTGGTGTCCATGAACACGTAGTGCTCGCCGTCGAGGTAGAGAAACTGCATCTCCCGCTTGTCGATAAGCGCCTGGTCGAGCTTCTCGTCGGCCCGGTAGGTGCGCTCGATCACCGCGCCGGTCCGCACGTTCTTCAGCTTGGTGCGCACGAACGCCCCGCCCTTGCCGGGCTTGACGTGCTGGAACTCCACCACGGAGAAGAGCCCCTCGGGGAGGTTGAGCGACATCCCGTTCTTGAGGTCGTTGGTCGATACGGCAGGCATTCGGTTACTCCCGAGTAGAGGGTCGATCCTTGGGGGTGAGGGTGAGGGGCCGGCAGCCATCGTCGGTCACCACCACGGTGTCCTCGATGCGGACCCCACCGACGCCGGGCAGGTAGACGCCCGGCTCGACGGTGACCACTTGGCCGGCCACGAGTGTATCGGTCGAGGTGGCCGACACCGAGGGGGCCTCGTGGATGTCGAGGCCGACCCCGTGGCCGGTGCCGTGCACGAACCGGTCCGCCCAGCCGGCCTCGGCGATCACCTCCCGGCAGGCGGCGTCCACCGAGGCGCAGGTGGCCCCGGCCCGCACCGCGGCCACCCCGGCGGCCTGCGATTCGAGGACGACCGAAACCGCCCGGCGCATCTGGAGATCGGAGATGCCCTCCACCCACACCGTGCGGGTCATGTCCGAGCAGTAGCCGTCGAGCAGGGCGCCGAAGTCGAGGACCACCGGCTCGCCCCGGCCGATGACCCGGGATCCGGGGCGGTGGTGGGGCTTGGCGCCGTTGGGCCCCGACGCCACGATGGTCTCGAATGATGGACCGCTGGCACCCAGTTCCCGCATGGTGAAGTCGAGCAGCCGACCGAACTCCGCTTCGGTGAGGCCGTCAGCCAGACGGGGCCGCACTTTGTCCAGAGCCTGGTCGGCTATGAGCGCGGCGGCCGCCAGCCGGTCCAGCTCGCCGGCGTCCTTCACGACCCGCAGCTGCTCCACCACGCCGACCGTGGGCAGCAGGGTCACGCCCGGGAACCATTCCGCGTCGAAGGCCCGCTGGCGGGCCCAGCTGATGTGGGCGGCCTCCAGGGCCAGGTGGTCGAGGCCGGCGGCGGAGACCAGGGCGGCGGCCCGCTCCCGCTGCCCGGCCGCCGGAGCCACCTCCACGGTCACCGCTGCCCCGGAAGCGGAGATCTGTTCCGCCGCCTGGCTCTCGTAGCGGCCGTCGGTGAGCAGCACCGCCCCGTCGGGCAGGACGAACAACATCCCCGCCGATCCGCTGAACCCGGTCAGGTACCGCACGTTGGTCAGGCTGGTCACGAGGAGGGCGTCCCCGGACAGCTGGCTGCGGAGTCGCGTCAAACGGGAAGCTACGTCCATCTGCTGCATCGGGCGCCTACGCTACCCCGGTGGCCTGGGAGAACCCGCTTTGACCGCTCTGCTCCTGGTGGCCGCCGTCCTGTACGGGTTGGCCGTCGGCTCGTTCCTCAACGTGGTCATCTACCGGGTGCCCAACAAGCAGTCGGTGGTGCGCCCGGGGTCGGCCTGCCCGGGCTGCGGGCAGCCGATCACCGCCCGGGACAACATCCCCGTCGTCTCCTGGCTGCTGCTGCGGGGCCGGTGCCGGAACTGCGGCATGCGCATCTCCGCCCGCTACCCGCTGGTGGAGCTGCTGACCGCCGCGGTGTTCCTGGCCGTGGCGTTGCGCTTCGGTTGGAGCTGGTCGCTGCCGGGCGAGATCGTCTTCGCCGCCGGGTTGGTGACCCTGTCGTTCATCGACCTGGACCACCTGCTGCTGCCCCGGGTGGTCGTCTACCCGCTGGGCGTCACGGTGCTGCCCGCC
>JAKAXG010000074.1 GCA_021827225.1 Actinomycetes bacterium
GATCTGGAGGTGGTCCCGGTCGGCAGCCGGGGCCGGGCCGCCTCGTTCCGCCTCGACCACGACCTGGAGGCGATGGTGGAGCGCCTGGCGGCCACGCCGCTGCGGTTCCACCCCGGGACCCGGTGGCTGTACTCGCTGGGACTCGACGTCTGCGGGCGGCTGATCGAGATCATGTCCGGCCGCCGTCTGGACCGCTTCATGGCCGAGGAGATCTTCGGGCCGCTGGGGATGACCGACACCGCATTCTCGGTGCCCGAGGGCGGGGCCGGCCGCTTCGCCGCGTCGTACGCCCGCAACTCCAGCAAGGAGCTGGTGCTGGTCGACGACCCCACGGAGAGCAGCTACCTGGACACCCCCAGCTTCCTCGCCGGGGGTGGGGGACTGGTCTCCACCATGGGAAACTACCTGCGGTTCTGCCGGATGCTCCTCGACGGCGGCGAGCTCGACGGGCGCCGGCTGCTGGGCCGCAAGACGGTGGAGCTGATGACGGTGAACCACCTCCCGGGCGGGGGCGCCATGTCCGACTTCGCCCTGACCGGCGGGTACGGCGAGGTGGGCTTCGAGGGGATGGGGTTCGGGCTGGGCATGGCCGTCGGCCAGGGCCCGGCCGCCACCGGGGTCATCGGATCGGCCGGCGAGTACATGTGGGGCGGGGCGGCGTCCACCACCTTCTGGGTCGACCCCGCCGAGGACCTGGTGGTGGTGTTCATGACCCAGCTTCTGCCGTCGGGGACCTTCAACTTCCGGGGGCAGCTGAAGGCCCTGGTCTACCCGGCCATCGTGGACTGACCTCCGGCGCGCCGCTCTAGGCGACGCGTCCGGCCAGGGCCCGCACCACCCGGGAGGGGCTGGGCCGGCCCAGCCGTTCGGCCATCCACACGCTGGTCGCGACCAGCCGGGCCAGGTCGACGCCGGTGGAGATCCCGAGCCCTTCCAGCAGCCACACCAGGTCCTCGGTGGCCAGGTTGCCGGTGGCGCTCTCGGCGAACGGGCACCCGCCCAGGCCCCCCGCCGAGGAGTCCACCGTCCGCACCCCGGCCTCCAGGGCGGCCACCGTGTTCGAGAGGGCCTGGCCGTAGGTGTCGTGGAAGTGCACGCCGAGGCCGGACGGGTCCAGCCCGGCGTCGCCCAGCGCCCCCAGCAGGTCGTGCACGTGGCCGGGGGTGGCCACCCCGATGGTGTCGGCTATGCACAGCTCGTCGGCGCCCTGCTCGGCCAGGCGCCGGGCCACGTCCACCACCCGCCCCACCGGGACGGCGCCCTCCCACGGGTCCCCGAAGCACATGGACAGGTAGGTGCGCACCCACATGCCCCTGTCGTGGGCGGCGGTCACCACGGGTGCGAACATGGCGATGGCCTCGTCCAGGCTGCGGTTCAGGTTCCGCCGGGAGAAGCTCTCGGTGGCGGCGGCGAAGACGGCTATGGACGTGGCCCCGGCGCCGGCGGCCCGGTCCAGCCCGGCGGTGTTGGGCACCAGGACCGGGTAGCGGACCCCCTCCACGGCGGGCAGGGCGGCGAAGAGGGCCTCGGCGTCGGCCAGCTGCGGCACCCAGCGGGGCGACACGAAGCTGGTCGCCTCGATGGTCTTCAGGCCGGCGGCGAGCAGCCGCTCGATGAACTCCCGCTTGGTGTCGAGCGGGACGAGGGACGCCTCGTTCTGCAGCCCGTCGCGGGGTCCCACCTCGTAGACGGTCACCGAGGCCGGCAGGCCGGGGCGGGGGTGGACATCGGGATGGGGGAACGTCACGGCCCGTCCCCCCCGCCGGCGGCCGGGTCCCGCTCCACCGTGGCCAGGGCCTGCTCCAGACGGACCGACTGCCCGGGCCGGACGTCGATCCCGGCCACCACCCCGTCGAAGGGTGCGGTCACCACATGCTCCATCTTCATCGCCTCCACGGAAACGAGGGGCTGCCCGGCGCTGACGGAGGCGCCGGCCTCCACATGGACGCTAAGGACGGTACCCGGCATGGGGCTGGTCACCTGCCCACTCCCGGCCGCCGGGCCGCCGTGACGGCCGACCGTCTCGCGGTCCAGCTCGAGGGACCAGGTGTCGGAGCCGTCGGCCAGCCAGAAGCGGTCGCCCTCCCGGGCCCACAAGTAGCCGGTGGTCTGCCCGTCGAGCTCCACGGTCACCTGCCCGGCCCCAGAGCCAGGCGCGACCCACAGCCGGGCCGCCCGGCGGTCACCGTCACCGACGCGGACCCAGCCCGGCCCGGTCTCCGCCTCGACCGCCTCCCGGGCGCCCCCGGCGGCCGGGACCTCCCACCGGCTGAGCCGGGGCGCCGCCCCGCCGACGCGCCACCCGTCGAGGACGTCCCACGGCCCGGCGCCGGCCGCCCGGCGGGCCCGGTCGTCGTCGAAGGCCTCCAGTAGGGCGGCGGCGGCGAGAACCGCTTCGGGCGGGACCGCCCGGGCGATGGTCGGCGCCAGCCGCTCCACCAGGCCGGTGTCCATCCGCCCGGCCGCCACCTCCGGGTCGGCCAGCAGCCGGCGCAGGAACCCGACGTTGGTGGTCAGCCCCAGCACCCGGGTGGCGGCCAGCGCGCCCCGCAGGCGGGCCAGGGCGGCCGGTCGGTCCGGGCCCCAGGCCACCACCTTGGCGATCATCGGGTCGAAGGAGGTGCCGACCCGGCCGCCGGCGGTCAGCGCGGTGTCGACCCGCACCCCGTCGGGTCGGGCACGGTCGCCCGGGGAACCGTCGTGGTCTCCCGGCAGCTGCAGGGCCAGGACCGGCCCGGAGGACGGCAGGAAGTTGCGGGCCGGGTCCTCGGCGTAGACGCGGGCCTCGACGGCGTGGCCGCCCGGGCGGGGCGGGGCGGACGGATCCCAGGGCAGGCGCTCGCCGGCGGCCACCCGCAGCTGCCACTCGACCAGGTCCAGCCCGAACACCATCTCGGTCACCGGATGCTCGACCTGCAGGCGGGTGTTCATCTCCATGAAGAAGAACTCGTCCGGCCGGTCGGCGGACACGATGAACTCGACCGTCCCGGCCCCGACGTACCCGCACGCCCGGGCGGTGGCCACCGCCCGGTCGGCCATCCGGGCCCGCTGGGCGTCGTCGAGCAGGGGCGACGGCGCCTCCTCCACGATCTTCTGGTGGCGCCGCTGCAGGCTGCACTCGCGCTCGCCGAGGGCCACCGTCGTACCGAACGTGTCGGCGAAGACCTGGACCTCGATGTGGCGGGGGTTGGCCACGTACCGCTCGACCAGCAGGGTGCCGTCGCCGAAGGCGCCGACCGCCTCCCGGCGGGCGGCGGCGATCTCGGCGGGGAGCGCCGAGAGGTCGTCCACCCGCCGCATGCCCTTGCCGCCGCCGCCGGCGGAGGGCTTCAACAGCACCGGCAGCCCGACCTGGCGGGCCGCCTCGGCCAGGGCCTCGTCGTCGAGGCCGGCCTCGTCGCGGCCGGGCACCACCGGCACCCCGGCGGCGGCCACCGCCCGCTTGGCGTTGATCTTGTCGCCCATCAGCTCGATGGCGTCCGCCGGCGGCCCGACGAAGACCACGCCGGCGGCCGCGCAGGCCCGGGCCAGCGCCGGGTTCTCCGAGAGGAAGCCGTAACCGGGGTGGACGGCGGCGGCCGCCGACCGGCGGGCGGCGGCCAGCACCGCATCGACGTCGAGGTAACCCCGGGAGCCGGCCAGCCTCTCGGCCCGGTCGGCCAGGCGGACGTGGGGGGCGTCGCGGTCGTCGTCGGTGTACACGGCGACCGACTCGATCCCGAGGCGGCGCAGGGTGCGCACGATCCGGAGGGCGATCTCCCCCCGGTTGGCGACGAGGACCCGGCTCAGGGCGGGCAGTCCGGTCACGGCCGTCACATCCGGAACACGCCGTAGCGGACCGGCTCGAGCGGGGCGTCACCGCACGCAGCCAGGGCCAGGCCCAGCACCCGCCGGGTGTCGGCCGGGTCGATGACCCCGTCGTCCCACAGGCGGGCGGTGGCGTAGTAGGGGTGGCCCTGGTGCTCGTACTGGGCCCGGATGGGGTCCTTGAACTCCTCGGCCTGCTCCGCGCTCCAGGCCCCGTCCCGGTCGGCGACGGTGGCCAGAACCGACGCCGCCTGCTCGCCGCCCATCACCGAGATGCGGGCGTTGGGCCACATCCAGAGGAAGCGGGGGGAGTAGGCCCGGCCCGACATCGAGTAGTTGCCGGCGCCGAAGCTGCCGCCGATGACCACGGTGAGCTTGGGCACCCGGGCGCAGGCCACGGCGGTGACCATCTTGGCGCCGTGCTTGGCGATACCGCCGGCCTCGTAGTCCCGCCCGACCATGAACCCGGTGATGTTCTGCAGGAACACCAGGGGTGTGCGCCGCTGGTCGCACAACTCGATGAAATGGGCGCCCTTCATGGCCGACTCGCTGAACAGGACGCCGTTGTTGGCCACGATGCCCACCGGGTGCCCGTGGAGCCGGGCGAAACCGGTGACGAGGGTCGGTCCGTACTCGGCCTTGAACTCGAGGAAGCGGGACCCGTCCACCAGCCGGGCGATGACCTCCCGCACGTCGTAAGGGGTCCTGGTGTCGGCGGGGATGGCGCCGTAGAGCTCGGCCGGTTCCACGGCCGGCTCCTCGGCGGCCCCGACCGGCCACGGCGGGGGCGGGGCCGGGGGGAGGGTGGCCACTATGGCGCGGACCATGGCCAGCGCCTGGCGGTCGTCGGCCGCCAGATGGTCGGTCACCCCCGAGCGGCGGGCGTGCAGGTCGCCCCCGCCGAGCTCCTCGGCGGTGACCACCTCGCCGGTGGCGGCCTTCACCAGCGGCGGGCCGCCGAGGAAGATGGTCCCCTGGTTGGCCACGATCACCGCCTCGTCGCTCATCGCCGGCACGTAGGCGCCCCCCGCCGTGCACGATCCCATCACCGCGGCGATCTGGGGGATGCCGGCGGCCGACAGGTTCGCCTGGTTGAAGAAGATCCGGCCGAAGTGGTCCCGGTCCGGGAAGACCTCGTCCTGGGCGGGGAGGAAGGCGCCGCCGGAGTCGACCAGGTAGATGCACGGCAGGTGGTTCTGGCCGGCGACCTCCTGGGCCCGCAGATGCTTCTTCACCGTCATCGGGTAGTAGGTGCCGCCCTTGACGGTGGCGTCGTTGGCGACGACCACGCACCGCCGGCCGGCCACCAGGCCGACCCCGGTGATGATGCCGGCGCCCGGGCTGTCGTCGCCGTACATCCCCCCGGCGGCGAGAGGCGACAACTCGAGGAACGGTGTCCCCGGGTCGAGCAGGCGCTCCACCCGCTCCCGCGGCAGCAGCTTGCCCCTCGACGTGTGCCGGCGCCGCGACGCCTCGGGGCCGCCCAGAGCGGCGGCCGCCAGGCGGCCCCGCAGGTCGGCCACCAGGTCGGCCATGGCGGCGCGGTTGCGACCGAACGCGTCGGAGGCCGGGTCCACGGAGGAGCCGAGCACCGGGAACTCCCGGGTCGACGACAGGGGCGCGGCGGACATGACGGGGCATGATAGGACTACCGTCGGCACGCCCGAGGGGGGCGACAACGGGAGGGGAGACCCATGTATCCAGGACGTCACGCCGTCGAGACGCCGGACAAGCCGGCGATCATCATGGCGTCGGGCGGCGAGGTGGTCACGTTCCGGCAGCTCGACGAGCGGGCCAACCAGGTGGCCCACTTCCTGCGCGACTGCGGGCTGCGGCCGGGTGACCACATCTCGGTCCTGATGGAGAACAACCCCCGGATGCTCGAGATCGAGTCCGGGGCGGAGAGGGCCGGGCTGTATTTCACCCTCATCAACGCCTACCTCTCCCCCGAGGAGGTCGCCTACATCATCGACAACTCCCGCTCCCGGGTGTTCTTCTCCTCGGCGGCCAAGCGCGACGTGGCCGAGGAGGCGGCCGGGCGCTGTGAGCGGCTGGAGCGGCTGGTGATGGCCGACGCCGGGTCGGTCACCGGCCGCTGGGAGCGCCTGGACGACGTCGTGGCCGCCCAGCCGGTCTCGCCGATCGCCGACGAGGCTCTGGGCGCCGCCATGCTGTACTCGTCGGGGACCACCGGCCGGCCCAAGGGCATCATGCGCCCCCTGCCGGAGGCCAAGCCGTCCGACGCGCTGGCGGTGATGGAGTTCATCCGGCGGGTCTGGGGGCTGCGGGAGGGGATGACCTACCTCAACCCGGCCCCGCTGTACCACTCGGCCCCCCACGGGGCGGTGTCCGCCTCCATCCGCCTGGGGGCGACGGTCGTGGTGATGGAGCACTTCGACGCGGAGCAGTGGTTGCAGCTGGTGGAGAGGCACCACGTGACGCACTGCCAGATGGTGCCGACCATGTTCAGTCGGCTCCTCCGGCTGCCGGAGGAGGTCCGCAATAGCTACGACACCTCGTCGCTGGAGGTCATCGTCCACGCCGCCGCCCCGTGCCCGGTGCCGGTCAAGCGGGCCATGATCGACTGGCTGGGCCCCATCATCACCGAGTACTACGCGGCGACGGAGGCCAACGGGATGACCTTCTGCACCTCCGAGGAGTGGCTCGACCATCCCGGCACGGTCGGCCGCTGCGTGCTCGGCGAGCTCCTGATCCTCGACGAGGAGGGCAGGGACTGCCCGGTGGGCGTGGACGGCACCATCTGGTTCCGGGGGGCGACGAACTTCGAGTACTTCGACGACCCGGCCAAGACGGCCTCGTCGCGCTCGGCCGACGGCACGGCCTCCACCGTCGGCGACATCGGTCACGTCGACGACGACGGGTTCCTGTACCTGACCGACCGGAAGAGCTACATGATCATCTCCGGAGGGGTCAACATCTACCCCCAGGAGACGGAGAACCTGCTCGTCACCCACCCCGCCGTCCTCGACGCGGCGGTGATCGGCGTGCCCAACGAGGACCTCGGGGAGGAGGTCAAGGCGGTGGTGCAGCTGGTCGACCCGGCCGCCGCCGGAGCAGAGACGGAGAAGGAGCTGATCGCCTTCTGCCGGCAGAACCTGGCCCACTTCAAGTGCCCCCGGACCGTCGACTTCGTCGACGAGCTGCCCCGGCTGCCCACCGGCAAGCTGTACAAGCGCCTCCTGCGTGACAAGTACTGGGCCGGGCACGGATCGAAGATCCTGTAAAAGCACCTACCCTGAAGCCCATGCAGACAGGTTCCCGGCAGACGGGGGTGATGGCCGCGGCCCGCATCTGGCTGTCAGGACGGGATCCCGACAGCACGACCCGCCACCGCGACGTCAAGAGCGGAGGAGCCCGGGCGGCTGTCCTCGGCGCCGGGGACGGCCTGATCACCAACGTGTCGCTGGTGCTGGGCGTGGCCGGCGCCTCCGCCAGCGGGTCGACGGTGCGGCTGGCCGGCGTCGCCGGGCTGCTGGCCGGGGCCTTCTCCATGGCCGCCGGCGAGCTGGTGTCGGTGCGGGCCCAACAGGAGCTGGCCGAGAGGGAGCTCGAGGTCGAGCGCAGGGAACTGGCCGACGAGCCCGAGGCCGAACTGCGGGAGCTGGCCGCCATGTACCGGGCGCGCGGCATCGACGCCGATGACGCCATGACCGTCGCCCGCATCCTGTCGTCGAACGACCAGCTGGCTCTCGACACCCACGCCCGGCTGGAGCTCGGGATCGACCCGGAGTCGGCCGGCGCGCCGGTGAAGGCCGCCGTCTTCTCGTTCGTGTCGTTCACTATCGGGGCCATCCTGCCCCTCTTCCCGTGGTTCTTCACCGCCGGGACGGCCGCCGTGGTGGCTTCGATCGCCATCGGCGCGGTGTCCGCCCTCCTCCTGGGGGCGTTCATCGGGTCCATGGCCGGCCGGTCGGTGCTGGGCACGGCCCTCCGCCAGCTGGGCGTGGCTGTTGTCGCCTCGGGGGTCACCTTCGGCGTCGGCCACCTGCTGGGCGTCGCCACGACATGACGGCGGCCCCGGCCCCTGAGCTGGTCCGGGCCGAGGATCTCCGGGTGGGGCCCCTTCTGGCCGAGGGGGGAGAGGGCCGCGTGTTCCTGCTGCCCCGCCAGCCCCACCTGGTCTACAAGGCCTACCGCCAGCCGGTGTCGGCCGCCCACCTCGAGGCCATGGTGGCCTGGCCGGGTGGGTTGGGAGCCGACCAGGCGGCCGTGCTGCGCTCGGCGGCGGCGTGGCCCGCGGCGGTGGTCACCGGCCGTGGCGGGCGGCCCGTCGGCCTGCTCGTGCCCCGGGCGCCGAGGCGCTTCGCCGTCCGCCACCGCGACGGTCGTAGCCGGCTGGCGTCGCTCAGCTATCTGACCACCGACCCCGGGCACCGGGCGGCGGCCTACGGGCTGGACCTGCCGCCCGCCGGCAGCGCCCTGCGGGTGGGGCTGGTCTACTCCCTGGCCCGCCTGCTGGCGACGTTCGAGTCGGCCACGCCGGCGGTGGGGCACGGGGACCTGTCCACCAAGAACGTGCTGTGGTCCCTCCAGCGGGGACCCGAGGTGTTCGTCATCGACTGCGACAACGCCGAGTTCTTCGACCGTGACGGCCGGCCGGCGGGGGAGCCCGGCCGGCGCCGGGCCATGACCCCCAACTGGGACGACCCGGCGGTGGAGCGGGGGGGCAACCCGACGCTGGCGTCGGACCGCTACTCGCTGGCCCTGGTGTTCCTCCGCCTGGTGGGCGCGGCCAACTTCCCCGTGCAGGCCCGCCAGCGCGCCGGCGGCCCGGTGCGGGTGGACGTCCCGGTGCCGGCCGGGCCGGGCGCCGACGCCCTGCTCGACCCGACCGCGCCGGTGTGGGACCTGTGCGCCCGGGCCCTGAGCGTGGACAGCCCGGGGTCGCGTCCCCCGGCGGCGGAGTGGGTGGCGGAACTCGAGCGGCTGCTGCCGCTGATGGGGGCCGCCCCGCCGGTGGGGGCGCCGGTCCCGGCGGGGTCCGGGCCGGCCCCCGGTCAGCCGGCTGCCGGCGGTCCCGACCGGGCCGGGCCGGCGACGGGCGACGTCGAGGTGGTCCTGGCCCGGGTGCTGCACCGCCCGGAGCGGGTCTGGTCCAAGGTCAGCCCCGCCCCCCGCTACACCGGGACTCCGGCCGCCGCGCCGGGCGGGGCCGCCCCGGCGGGGTCGGCCGGGCGGGGCGCCGGGGGGTTCGCCTGGCGGCCGGTGGGGCCGGCACCGGCCCGGCCGGGCGGGGCGGCCCCCTCCGGGTTCGTGGCGGCCCCCGGCTCCGCCGCCCCGGCCGGCTCCCGGGTCGTCAACGGCCCCGCCGTGTGGCCGGAGCTGAAGGTCGCCGTGCAGCGGGTGGCCCGCTGGTGGTGGGCGCTGCATCGCGGCGCGCTGCGCAGCCTGCTCCGGCCCCGCCCCCGACGCCGGGTCGGGCGGGCCCTCGCCGCCTGCCTACTGGTCGACGCCGTGCTCGTGCTCGCCGTGGTTTTCCTCGTCGCCATGATCGCGGCCCCTCTGATAGGAATTTGAAGACCGGTAGCGTGGGTGGGGTCATGAGCAGCGCCACCACCAGTGTCAGCGTGGAGGAGCGGTACTCCGTCTTCCCGTTCTACCTGTGCCTGGACGTCTCGGCCTCGATGTCGGGCGCCCCTATCGACAGCGTCAACCAGCAGATACCCCTCCTGCGGGCCTCCGTGGGGGAGGACCCGGCCGTGGCCGAGGTCATCCGGCTGGGCATCATCACCTTCAGCGACGTCGCCCGCAGCGTCCTGCCCCTGTGCGACCTGAGCCTGGTGGAGGTGGTCCCGGAGGTGTCCGCCCAGGGACGCACCTCCTACGCCGCGGCGTTCGACCACCTGCGGTCCGTGATCGAGGAGGACTACCAGAAGAGCCGGGCCTCGGGGGACCGCTGGTACCGGCCGGCGGTCATATTCATCTCCGACGGGCGCCCCACCGACGACCCCGAGCGCTGGCAGACGGCCCTGGCCCGTCTGGTGGACCCGGCGTGGAAGCGGCGGCCCAACATCCTGGCCTTCGGGTTCGGCGACGCCGATCCGGAGGTGCTGGCCGCCGTCACGTCCGGCAAACCCAACCGGGCGTTCATCGCCGCCGAGGGAGCCGAGCCGGCCCGGGTCGTGCCCGAACTGCTGGCCGGTCTCATCCAGTCCATCGTCAGCTCGTCGGCCAGCGTCTACCAGGGGGCGGCCCAGCTGGCGCCGCCCGACGTACCCAGCATGAAGGCCATCCCCGTCGACCACCTCGACTAGACCGGCCGGCCCCATGACCGCCTCCGCAGAACAGCCGGGCTTCGGGCGGCCGTCGCCGGCGGCGGCGGCCGAGCCGGCCCTGGCCGCGTCGGGAGACGCGGCGGCCGCCGCGTGGCGGGCGGAAGCGGCCAGCACCGGGTGGTGCACCCTGCGGGCGGCGTCGGTCGTCGGGGTCCGTCACCGGCTGGCCGGCCAGCGCAGCGACGACTCCTTCGCCTGGTGCCACAACGACCGGCGCCTGGCCGTGGCCGCCTGCGACGGCCTGGGCTCGGTGAGCGGGTCCTGCCACGCCTCGCAGCGGGCGGCGACGGCGGCGGTGGCGGCGGCCGTCGGCTTCGAGGGGGACGAGACCGAGGAGGCGGCCAGATCGGGGGTGGCGGCGGCCAACCGGGCGGCCGCCGGCGGCGGGGCCACCACCCTGGTGCTGGCCGTGTTCGACCGCGAGGGGGAAGGGGCGCTGGCCAGGGTGGGCGACAGCACCGCCTTCGCCGTCAAACCCGGCGGGGCGTGGGTCGAGCTGTTCGACGCTCCCGATCCCGACCGCTTCGACGCCGCCACCCCCGCCCTGCCCGCCGAGGATCCGGCGCTCGAGCTGGTACCCGCCGCTCTGTGGGACGGTTCGGTGGTGGTCCTGGCCACGGACGGGCTGGCCGACCCGTGGCGGGACGGTCCGGCCACGGTGGCCCCGTCCATGGCGGAGACGGTGCTGTCCCGGCCGTCGGCGCTCGACCTGCTGCGGGCGGCGGACTTCTCCCGCCACGGCTGCCACGACGACCGCACGGTCGTGTGCCTGTGGAGCCGGCCGGCCGACCCGCCGGCCGGATGAGCCGGCCGTCCCCGGGTGGCCCGGTCGGGAACGGGTACGTTC
>JAKAXG010000075.1 GCA_021827225.1 Actinomycetes bacterium
GTGGAAGGCGGTGTCGAAGCAGGCCACCGCCGGGACTCCCTCCAGGCGGGCGGCCAGATCGTCGATGGCCTGCAGGGCCGGGGGGTTGTGGAGAGGGGCCAGGTCGTTGAGCTGCTCCAGGGCGGCTCGCACCGGCCGGTCGATCAGCGCCGGCGAGGTGAACCGGGATCCACCGTGTACCACCCGGTGCCCGACCGCGTCGACGGGGCCGACACGCCGCACGAAGTCCTCGAGACCCGCCTCATCGGAGGGGTGCAGGCTCTCCCCGGCCGACACCCGGTCGTCGGCCTCGACCACCCTCAGCTTCAAGCTGGTGGACCCGGCGTTGACGACCAGAACCCTCATGACCCCTTTCTTAGCTCGGCCGGAGGGCCGGGCGGGCCGGAGGTACCTTTCTTTTTCCCGGGGGAACGGAACGGGTAGGGAGCGGGCCTAGGGTGAACGGCAGTCATCAGGGAAAGGAGCCCCCGTGAGAGCCCACGCCCCCGCTTCGATCGGTGGTGACACTTCAGCTGACGAAGTGTCCACCTCTACCGGCCCGACGGTGGCTCCCGCCGGCTACCACCTGGCGGACGCCACCGGCCCCCTGGACCGCTCCGGGCTGGAAACCCTCGACGCCTGGTGGCGCGCCGCCAACTACCTGTCGGTGGGTCAGATCTACCTGATGGACAACCCGCTGCTGGACCGACCGCTCAGCGCCGAGGACGTCAAGCCCCGCCTGCTCGGCCACTGGGGTACCACGCCCGGGCTCAACCTGATCTACGCCCACGCCAACCGCTGTATCACCGAACGGGACCTCGACGCGGTGTACGTGATGGGACCCGGGCACGGCGGTCCCGGTCCCAACGCCTGCGCATGGCTCGAGGGCACCTACAGCGAGGTGTACCCCTCCATCCGGCGGGACCGGCAGGGCATGGCCCGGCTGTTCCGCCAGTTCTCCTTCCCCGGCGGGGTCCCGTCCCACGTGGCACCGAACACCCCCGGCTCCTTCCACGAGGGCGGAGAGCTGGGTTACTCCCTGCTGCACGCGTTCGGAGCGGCCCTGGACCACCCGGGGTTGACGGTGTTCTGCGTCGTCGGTGACGGTGAAGCCGAGACCGGGCCGCTGGCGGCCAGCTGGCATGTCAACAAGTTCCTGAATCCGGCCCGGGACGGGGCGGTGCTGCCCATCCTGCACCTGAACGGATACAAGATCGCCAACCCCACGCTGCTGGCCCGCATCCCTGAAGCGGACCTCGACGCGCTGCTGCACGGCTACGGCTACGACCCGGTGAAGGTCACGATCACCGTCGGCACCAACCCGGCCGAGGCCCACCAGGCGATGGCCGCCGCCCTGGACCGCTGCCTGGACGACATCGCCGGCATCAAGGCCGGCGCCTCCCCGACGTCGCCCATGCCCCGCTGGCCGATGATCGTGCTGCGCTCCCCCAAGGGATGGACCGGCCCGCCCACGGTGGACGGCGAGCAGGTGGAGGGGACGTTCCGGGCCCATCAGGTGCCCATCCCCAACGCCCGCACCGACGACGCCCACCGGGCCGCGCTGGAGGGCTGGATGAGGTCGTACCGCCCCAGGGAACTGTTCGACGCCGACGGAGTCCCGGTGGAGGGGCTGCTGGCGTTCCCACCCGCAGGGGACCGCCGGATGAGCGCCAATCCCGTCTCCAACGGGGGGCGGCTCACGGTGGACCTGGAGCTGCCGGACTTCCGCCGGCACGCCGTTGCGGTGCCCCGGCCCGGCGCGGCCGACCACGAGGCCACCCGGGTGCTCGGAGGGTGGCTGCGCGATGTCATCGCCGCCAACCCGGAGAACTTCCTCCTCTTCGGGCCGGACGAGGTGGCCTCCAACCGGCTGGACGACGTGTTCGAGGTGACGGCCCGGGAGTGGATGGCGGAGCGGCGCGACGGTGACGTGCATCTCGCACGCGACGGCAGGGTGGTCGAGGTGCTGTCCGAGCACCTGTGCCAGGGGCTGCTGGAGGGGTATCTGCTGAGCGGCCGGCACGGGTTGTTCACGTGCTACGAGGCGTTCATCCACATCGTCGACGCCATGTTCAACCAGCACGCCAAGTGGCTGGAGGCCTCCTCGACCATCCCCTGGCGCCGGCCGGTGGCGTCGCTCAACTACCTGCTCACCTCCCACGTGTGGCGCCAGGACCACAACGGGGCGACCCACCAGGATCCCGGCTTCCTCGACGTGGTCATGAACAAGAAGCCTTCGGTGGTCCGGGTGTACCTGCCACCCGACACGAACGGCCTTCTGTCCACGGCCGACCACTGCCTGCGCAGCCGCCAGTACGTGAACGTCATCGTGGCCGGCAAGCAACCCTCACTCGACTACCTGGGGATGGAGGACGCCGTGGCGCACTGCGCCCGGGGGATCGGAGTGTGGGACTGGGCCGGCACCGAGGAGCCGGGGCAGCTGCCCGACGTGGTGCTGGCCTGCGCCGGGGATGTCCCCACGCTGGAGGCCCTGGCCGCGGCCGACCTGATCCGCCGGCACCTGCCCCACATCCGGGTCCGCTTCGTGAACGTGGTGGACCTCATGCGCCTCCTGCCGGCTTCGGAGCATCCCCACGGCTTGAGCGACGCCGAGTTCGACGCGCTGTTCACCGCCGACCGGGCGGTGATCTTCGCCTTCCACGGCTATCCGTGGCTGGTGCACCGCCTCACCTACCGGCGCACCAACCATCACAACATCCACGTGCGCGGCTACAAGGAGAACGGGACGACAACGACGCCGTTCGACATGGTCATGCTCAACGACCTGGACCGCTACCACCTGGTGATGGACGTGATCGACCGGGTGCCGGGGCTGGCCCCGCAGGCGGCGGGGGTCCGCCAGGCCATGTCCGACAGCCGGCTCAGGGCCAGGGAGTGGACGCGGCGGCACGGTGAGGACCATCCCGAGGTGGCCGGCTGGACATGGCCGGCCTCACGGCCGTAGAAGTGCGGCGGCGGACAGCGGGTCCACGCTCTCCCCGGAGGAAAAAGGGTGGGCAGTGGCGGCTGCCACCATCTCCGCCGGAACAGCCGGGCTGACCGGCGAGTCCGATCCGGCCCTGACCTCGATGCCGGCCTCGAGCAGGGAGCGGATCCGGATCAGCCAGGCCCTCTCGACCGGCTCCAGTTCCCGCTCGTACTTGCGGCGCCGGTGGAGGAGGAACGACGGGTTGACCACCACCACCGCGCCCACCGCGGCGATGCGCCGCACCTGGTCGGGCAGGCTGAGGGAGTTGTGCTCGATACGGTCCGTGCTGCCGGGAGGGGGAGGGGACGCCTCCAGGGCATCGAGGGTGGCCTCCAGCACGTCGATGTCGGTGACGTGCACGGCCACCGGGAAACCGGCGGCGTGGGCGGCAGCCACCCTCGGGGCCAGGTCGGCGCCGGGCATGATCTTGGCGTGACCGACGCGGACCGGCCCTACGGAGGAGCCGTACCCCGGGGTGGAGCCCAGGTGCCGGCAGGAGACCATGGCGGTGACCTGCTGCACGATCACCCCGGCCCGGCACCAGCCGGCCAGCAGATCCAGATCGGCCCGGCCGTTGGTGGCGGTGGCATCGACGAAGGCCCCGATCCCCCGGCCGGCCCAGGCGGCGCTCACCTCGCCGGCCGCCTCCCGGAGGCGGGCCGGGTCCAGGCGGGGCACCGACGCCAGCAGATCGTGACGGTCGATCAGCACCCCGCCGGCCGGCCCCGGGTCGGCCTGGCCGATCTCCTGCAGGGCCCGGGTGTTGAGCACGGCGGCGTGGCCGGTGCGGTGGTGCAGCACCACCGGCACGTCCGGGCGGGCCCGGTCCAGGTCGGCCGCGGTCGGGTGGCGACCCTCGACCAGAAAGGCATCGTCATAGCCCCAGGCCCGGATCCAGCCGGATCCGGCTGCGGGCCGGGCGTGGCGCAGCGCGGCCGCCAGTTCCGGCAGGGACCGGGCGGACGACACGTCCACCGACAGCCGGGCGGCGGCGGTGGAGAGGAAGTGGACATGGTGGTCCACGAACCGCACGGGCCGGCCCGCTACTGGCCTATGGTCATGCCGCCGTCCACCCGCACCGTGGCCCCGGTCACGAAGCTGGAGGCCGGGCTGGCGAGGAACAGGGCGGCGCTGACGATCTCCTCGGGCCGGCCGGGCCGGCCGGCGGCGTTGTCGGACTGCTCGCGCTGCTCGGGGGTCCAGGCCTTGGAGATGTCGGTCAGGAACGGCCCCGGCGACAGCGTGTTGACCCGGACACGTGGCCCGTACTCGGCGGCCAGCGAGCGGGTCATGGCGTTGAGGGCGGCCTTCGCCGCGCCGTAGGGGACCACGTAGGGCAGGGGCATCAACGCGCCGCTCGAGGAGACGTTGATGATCACCCCACCCCCCGAGTCGTACATGCGCCGGGCCACCTGGCTGGCCAGCCGGAACGGGCCCTTGAAGTTGAGCCCCACCACGCTGTCGAACAACTGCTCGGTCACCTCGTGGCTGGGCATCGGGGGGCTCATACCGGCGTTGTTGACGAGGATGTCCACCCGAGCGAACCGGTCGTAGGCCGACTCGATCAACCGGTCGATGGAGTCCCACCTGGCGGCGTGCACCGACACGGCCAGGGCCTGCCGGCCGAGGGCGCGCACCTCCTCGGCGACTCTCTCGCAGTTGTCCAGCTTGCGGCTGGCCACCACCACGTCCGCCCCCCGCTCGGCGAAGCTGCGGACCATCTGGTAGCCCAGGCCACGGCTGCCGCCGGTGACCAGGGCGACACGGCCGGTCAGGTCGAACTGGGGATCAGGATGGTTCATCGGCCCGCGACGGTAGCCCCGGCCGGGCCCGGGGACTTTGGTCCGCGGGGATCCAGGCCTTTGTGCCCTGACGCACAAGCGGCCGGCGGGCTGATCATGGACCCGCAAGAGGAACACGTGAGCGGCAAGCCAGAAAAGCCGCTGTCGTATCCAAAGGAGCCCAAGCATGCGTCGCAAGACCTTCGATACCATCCTCACGGCCGGCGGGTTGGTGGTCACCATCGTGTTGATCGTGGCCGGCGCCCTGCTCATGTGGGGCCACAACTTCGCCAACAGCAACGTCAGGACCCAACTGGCGGAACAGCAGATCTTCGTGCCCGCCAAGGGCAGCGCCGCCCTGGCCAGCCCCAAGATCGGCCCCTACCTCGACCCCTACGCCGGCCAGCAGGTCCTCTCCGGCCCCGCCGCCAAGGCCTACGCCGACCACTTCATCGCCGTCCACCTCTCAGAGATGCCCTACGGCGGCGTCTACTCCAAGGTCAGCGCCGCCGCCATGGCCGC
Organism: Actinomycetes bacterium; assembly: GCA_021827225.1. The sequence continues at coordinate 5,272 of JAKAXG010000075.1, forward strand.
CCCCAAGGGCAGCGCCCAGGCCACCCAACTGGCCGCCACCGAAGCCACCGTGTTCCAGGGCACCACCCTGCGAGGACTGCTGCTCGAGGCCTACGCCTTCTGGGAGATCGGCCAGATCGCCCTCATCGCCGCCATCGCCGCCTTCACCGGCGCCGGCCTCATGCTGATCCTCACCGTGCTGGGCTTCTGGCACCTGGCCAAGGTCGACCCGGAAGAGGAGGTCCTGGCCCGCACGCTGCACATCGACACCCCGCAGGTGGCCACCGCCTGACACACGGGGCCCGAAGCCGGAGGGATCGCCCGGACGAACGGGCTCCTCGGGTCGGGCACCCTCCGGGCCAACACCCGGCGAATCCAACCCGAAACCTCCAACTCGACCCGGAACTCAGGTTCCGGGTCGAGTCGCGTCCAGCAGGTGCCGGCTGACGGTCAGGGCGATACCGGCGTCAGCCGCCGTTGATCTTCGTGGCGGCCAGCTTTATGGCCTCCCGGATGCGGTGGTAGGTGCCGCAGCGGCAGATGTTGAGGATCTGGTCGATGTCGCCGTCGGTCGGGTCGGGGTTGGAGGCCAGGAGCCCGGTGGCGCACATGATCTGGCCGGCCTGGCAGTACCCGCACTGGGGCACGTCCACCTCCAGCCAGGCCTCCTGCACCGGCGACAGCTTGCCGTCCTGGGCCAGCCCCTCGATGGTCACCACGGTCTTCCCGTCGAGCTCCGACGTGGGCGTGGAGCAGGTGGCGAACGGGACCGGCTTCCCCGAGCTGTCCATGACCAGGGCGGTGCAGGCCCGGCACTCGTGCATGCCGCAGCCGTACTTGGTGCCGGTCATCCCCAGGATGTCGCGCAGCACCCAGAGGAACCGCAGGTCCGGGGGGACGGTCACCGGCCGAGGAGTGCCGTTGATGGTGATGTTGTAGGTCTGCTCCGTCGTCATCGTGGACCTCAGAAGTTGTACTCGAAGCGGGTGGGGAGGGCGGCGCTGTCCTGCGCGGCGACCATGCCGGGGGGCGTGGCGCTCGTGGTGGAGGGGGTGGTCACCGGGTTGATGGGGAACCGGGTGGGGATCCTCCCGGTGGCGCGGATGTAGGCGTTGGCGATGGCCCCGGCGGTGTTGGGTACGCCGCTCTCGCCGATGCCGGCCGGTGTGTTCCCGTCGCGGGGAACGACGTGGACCTTCACCACCGGCGGGTATTCGCCCTGGCGGGTGATGCCGAACTCGTGCCAGCCGTCGGGCACCGGCAGGCCGGCGGCCATCGGCGAGCTGGCCGAGAACACCACCGAGATGGCGTCGCTCAGGCCGCCGATCTGCTGGGCCTCGATGGACATGGGGTTGACGGGGAGCACCGCGTCGACGGCGATGAACGCCTTGGTCACCCGGGGCTTCTGGGGGTTGGTGGCGTCCACCTCCACCAGGCAGGCGCCGAAGCCCCGGTCCCGGCTGTTGGCGCAGATGCCCTGGGCCACCCCGGTCCCCAGCTTGGCCTTCGGGTCCCAGCCGCCCTCCTCGGCGACGATGTTCAGCAGGTTCTTGATCCGCTCGTCCTTGAGGAACGCCAGGCGGAACGCCAGCGGGTCCTGGCCCATGGCCTTGGCTATCTGGTCGACCATGATCTCCTCCGAGCAGCGGGTGTCGTAGGAGTAGACGGAGCGCCAGCTCGAGGTCCACAGCCGGAGGTCCACCTCGTCGAGGACCTCGGTCACCGCACCGAAGTTGTACGGGCAGGTGACGGTGGTGTTGAACAGGGTGAGGTCGTAACCGAGCTCTCCGTAGGGGGCCTTGTAGGCGGCGTAGCTGATCGCCTCGCCGAGGCCCGGGTTGATGGCCGTCTGCACCGCCGACACCCGCTGCTCGTAGCTGAGCACCGAACCGCCGGCGACGGTGGCCCGCAGGCGGTGGTAGGTGGGCGGGTGGCCCCGGCTCTGGCGCATGTCGTTGGTGCGGTGCCACATCAGCTTCACCGGCTTGCCCATGGCCTTGGATATCTGGGCCGCCTCGATGGCGGCGTCGAACCAGAGGGTCCGGCCGAAGGACCCGCCGCCCCGGGTGACGTGCACGGTGACCGCGGACTGGGGAAGCCCGGTCACCTTGGCGATCTCCTGCAGGGCGATGATGGGGTTCTGCAGGGGGCTCCAGATCTCCGCCGAGTGCGCCGTGACGTCGGCGATGGCCACGTTGGGCTCCAGCGGGGCGTGGTTGACGTAGGCCCACTCGAACTCCATGTCGATGGTCCGCACCTCGCCGTCGAGGACCTTGGGGACGGCGGGGACCGCCAGCGGCACGGCCGAGGCCTTCAGCTGGTCGAAGATGGTCTGGTCGTCCACGGTGGGGGCCACCGGCCCCGGGGTGAAGGTGGCGTCCACGGCGTTGACGGCGTCGATGACCTGGCCGAAGGTCTCGCCCCGGACGGCCACCCCGAACGGCAGCTCGGCCACGTCGAGGATCCCGGGCAGCCCCAGGATCGTGGACTTGTTGTTGAGCTTGACCAGCACGCCCTTCTGCCACTCGGCCCGGCGGACCATGGTGGGCTTGGCCCCGGCCACGTCGAGGTCGGTGGCGTACTTCTGCCGGCCGGTGATGATGTCGAGGGCGTCCCGCTGGGGCACCGGTGTGCCCACCAGCTTGTACTGGGAGGGGTCCTTGGGGCTGACCTGCACCGCCTGCGTGGACGACGCGGCGGCCAGGGGCGACAACTCCCCGAAGGTCGCGCTCCGCCCCCCGGGGCCGTGCACCACCCCGTCGGCCACGCTGAGCGAACCGGCCGGCACCTTCCACTGGCGGGCCGCGGCGGCCACCAGCTGCTGGCGGGCCAGGGCGGCGGCGGTGCGCACCGGCTGGTACAGGGTCCGGATGGTCGAGGACCCGCCGGTGATCTGGTTGAACAGCAGGGCCGGCTCCGCGTCGGCCAGCGTCACCTCCACCTGGCTCAGCGGCACGTCCATCTCGTCGGCGATCAGCATGGCCACGCCGGTGCTGATGCCCTGGCCGTTCTCCTCCCGGGGCATGTTGAACAGGACCGTGCCGTCCTTCTCCACCGTCACCCTGATCATGAAGTCGGTGGGTTCGCAGGCCAGGATCAGCAGCTCTCCCAGGTCGGCGATGTCCGCCAGCTGCGGGCCCGACGGGATCGGGCTCATCCCGGTCGGTGGCGTCGAAGCGGTCAGCGCCCCCAGGTTGAGGGTCTTGGCCCCGGCCGGGATCCTCGACTCGAGCTGGGCCGCGGTGACCAGCACCGGGGCGGCCACCAGGTAGCCGAGGAAGCGTCTCCGGCTGTGCTTCTTGGCGGTGAATCCCTCGGGAGGCGGGTTGTCGGGCATGGGCGGCATCCCCCGTCACTAAATAGTTGGACGTCCAAGAGACTAGGGCATCCGGACTAGTTATCCATAGACGTCGGGGCGGAAAAATCTTCCCCGTCCGGCGCGAAGTGGCCTCCGCCCAGGGCCCGCAACCGGGCTGTCACGTGGCCCTGCTTCTCCGACCGTGATGGCAGCTAACACTTTCATCACCATCTCCTGTCACACTGGGCCGGCATGGCCAGCGAGCCGGGAACCATCGTCGTCGTGGAGGACGACCCGCACATCGCCGACCTGATCGACATGTACCTGCGCCGCGACGGTCACCGGGTGGTGCAGGCCGCCGACGGCGAGGGGGGCCTGGCGGCGGTGGAGCGGGAGCGGCCCCGCATGGTGATCCTGGACGTGGGCCTGCCCGGGCCGGTCGACGGCTTCGAGGTGTGCCGGCGCATCCGGGCCGGCAGCGGGGTGCCGGTGATGATCCTCACCGCCCGGGGGGACGAGATCGACCGGGTTCTCGGTTTCGAGCTCGGCGCCGACGACTACGTCACCAAGCCGTTCTCCCCCCGGGAACTGGCAGCCCGGGTGAAGGCCATAATCCGCCGGGCGGACGGCCCCCCGCCCGAGGAGCGGGCGGTGCTGCGCGCCGGGGAAGTCGAGGTGGACACCGCCCGCCGGGAGGCCCGCCTGGACGGCCGGGTGGTGCCCCTCGCCACCCGCGAGTTCGACCTGCTGGCCTACCTGGTGCGCAACCGGGGCCTGGCCCTGTCCCGCCAGCAGATGCTGGACGGGGTGTGGGGGGTGGGCTGGTACGGCGACGAGCGCACCGTGGACGTGCACGTGGGCCAGCTGCGCAAGAAGTTCGGTTCCGATCTGCCGGTGGCCACCGTGTGGGGCGTCGGCTACCGGCTGGACTGACCGGGGGGGCCGACCGCTGCGCCGCCGCCTGACCGTCGCCATGGTGCTGATGGTGCTGGTGACTCTGGTCCTCTCGGGCCTGTTCAGCCTGGCCTTCGCCGTCCACACCACCTCCGAGCAGACCCGCCAGGAGCTGGTGAGGGAGGCCCGGGGGCTGGCGGTCAGCGTCCAGCAGGAGGCGGAGACGGCCAACCGCAACGACCCGGCCCGGGCCCTCCGGACCCTGCTCATCGCCCTGCGGTCGCCGCTGCGCCTGGACGGATCCTCCGTGGTGGCGGTGCGGCCGGACGGCCAGCTGTTCGACCCGGCCACCCCGAGGGCCCGGCCGGTCCTGCCGGCCGGGCTGACCGGCGCCGACCTGCGGCCGGCGGATCTTCTGGCAATGGAGACCGTCTCGGGTCAGAAGGGCGGGGTGGTCTACGCCGCGGTGCCCTACCGGACGAGGATCCAGATCTTCAACACGCCCCGCAACGTGGTGCAGGTGGTGGTCCTGAGCCGCCGGTCGCCCAGCGCCCTGGCCGCGGCCGGGCCGTGGTTCGCCCTCTCGTCGCTGGTGATCCTCATCGTCGCCGCGGTGGTCGCCAGCCGCCTGGGCCGGCGCTTCGTGCGGCCGCTGCGCGCCGCGCAGGAGGTGACCAGCCGGATCGCCGCCGGGGACCTGGACGCCCGGGTGCCCCGGCCCCCCGACACCGATCCCGAGCTGGCCGCCCTGGTCGACTCGGTCAACTCCATGGCCGCCGGGCTGGACCGGGCCAAGGAGGCCGAGCGGCACTTCCTGCAGTCGGTGTCCCACGATCTGCGCACGCCGCTGACGTCCATCCGGGGCTTCGCCGAGGCCATCGAGGACGGCGCCACCGCCGACGCCGTATCGGCCGCCGGGGTGATCGCCTCCGAGGCCCGCCGTCTGGAGCGGCTGGTCGGCGACCTGCTGGCCCTCGCCACCGTCGAGGCCCGCCGGTTCACCCTGCAGATGGAACCGGTCGACCTGGACGTGTCGCTCCCGGCCACCGCCGCCGGCTTCGCCCCGGCGGCCGGCGAGCTGGGACTGGCCCTGGAGATGGAACCGGCCCAGGCCGGCTGCGTGGTCCTGGCCGACGCCGACCGCCTGGCCCAGGTGACGGCCAACCTGATCGAGAACGCCCTGCGCTACGCCACCCGCACCGTCCGGGTGGGCGCCCGCCGGGCCGGCGGGCGGGTGGAGATCCGGGTCAGCGACGACGGGCCCGGCATCCCGGCGGAGGTGCTGCCACGGGTGTTCGACCGGTTGTTCGTGGCCCGCAGCCGGCCGGACCGGCCCATCGGCTCCGGGCTGGGCCTGTCCATCGTCTCCGGCCTGGTGAGGGCCATGGGCGGCGACGTCCGGGCGGAGTCCCCGCTCGGACCGGGCGGGGGCACCAGCATGGTGGTGTCGCTGCCGGCGGCCGGCGGCCCCGGTCACA
>JAKAXG010000076.1 GCA_021827225.1 Actinomycetes bacterium
CACGGCGTCGACGATGCGCAGGCCCCGGCCGTGCTCGGCGCCGAGGGAAGGCGCCTCCATAGCCGGCAGCTCGCCGCTCTCGTCGGTGACCTCGATGGTCACCGTTCGCTCCGCCTGCTTCACCGTGACCAGGCACTGCGGCGAGTCGGTGTGGACCGACACGTTGGCGACCAGCTCGCTGACGCACAGCAGGGCCGCGTCCTCGAGCGCGTCGTGGCACGACCGGCGCAGCCGGTCGCGGACGAAGTCCCGAGCCCGCCCGGCGCTGGCCGGTTCGGTCGGCAACTCGATGGTGTCTTCCGCCAGATACGGAACGTCGCCTCGTTCCACTTGAAGCGTTGTACCCGCCGGGGGCGAAACCGAAGACAGGACGGTTCGCTTACGCTTGGGGCCGATGCCCGTGTACGAGTACCTGTGCCGAACCTGCGACAGCCGCTTCGAGGCCCGCCGGTCGATGTCCGACGCGAGCGCCGCCATCGACTGCCCCCAGGGCCACCCCGACACCACCAGGCTGCTGTCGGTCTTCGCCTCGGTGGGCCGCTCCCCGGCGGCCGCCGCGCCGGCGCCGGTCGCCCGGCCCGCCGGCGGGTGTGGCGCCGGCTGCGCCTGCGCGTCCTGACAGCTGTCAGCGTGTCCCCGAGCGCCGGCCGGCGAACCAGCTGCTCAGCGCCTCGGAGCACTCGGCGGCCCTGACCCCGGCCCTCACCGGTAGCTCGTGGTTGAGCCGGGGATCGGCGCACATGTTGTAGAGGGAGCCGCAGGAGCCGGCCTTGGGATCGGGGGCTCCGAACACCAGCCTTCCCACCCGGGCGGCCACCAGGGCGCCGGCGCACATGGGGCACGGCTCGAGGGTGACGTAGAGGGTGGCGTCGCTGAGCCGCCAGCTGCCCCGGACCCGGGCGGCGTCGCGCAGCGCCAGGATCTCGGCGTGGGCGGTGGGGTCGCCGAGCTCCTCCCGGCGGTTGGCGGCGACCGCCAGCACCCGGGTGCCGACGGCCACCACCGCTCCGACCGGCACCTCCCCGGCCTCACCGGCGCGCCGGGCGGCTTCCAGGGCCAGGCCGATGAAGGTGCCGTCGTCGGCATCCGGCGCGTCGAAGGCGGCTGAATCCGAACCCGGCGTCATGGGCCGGAAGTCTGGCACCGCCGCCGGCAGGTGAGCACCTCGGGCGCGGCGAATCTCACACCGCAGCGGGGAGGAAGCGGGCGGCTTGGACGGCGCTGGGGCCGCCCGGGCCGAGGTCCTAGCCGATGCGCACCGGCAGCGAGCGCGGCCCCCTGACCTGCCCCCCGGACCAGGTGACCGCCCCCGGGTCGGCGAGCTCGAAGTCGGGGTAGCGGGCCATCCACTCCTGCAGCGCCACCTTCAGCTCCATCCGGGCCAGGTTGGAACCGAGGCAGCGGTGGATGCCCAGCCCGAACGCGGCGTGTCGGTTGCTCTCCCGGTCCAGCCTCACCTGGTCGGCGTCCTCGAAAGCCGCCGGGTCCCGGTTGGCCGAGGGGAACGGCAGCAGCAACCAGTCGTCCTTTTTCAAAGGGCAGCCGTGGAAGTCGAAGTCCTGGGCGACCAGACGGGCCATGGTGACCGGCGCGTAGGCCCGGAGGAACTCCTCGATGGCGGTGTCCCACAGCCCGGGCTCGGCGATCAGCCGCTTGCGGTCCTGGGGGTTCTGGGCCAGGTGCCACAGCGACGCGCCGATCGCCGACCAGGTGGTGTCGATGCCGGCGATCATCAGCAGCACCATCGTGCCCCGGACGTGGTCGGGCAGCAGCTTGTTGCCGTCGATCTCGGCGTTGAGCAGGAACGAGGTCAGGTCGTCGCGGGGATGCGCCTGGTGGTCGGCGATCTGTTCATTCATGTACTGCTCGATCTCGCCGTTGGCGATGACCGCCTGGCGCTCCTCGACGCTCTGGTCGACGTTCTCGAGGACCTGCTGGATGAACTTGCGGAAGATGTCGGCGTCCTCCTGGGGGAAGCCGAGCATCTGCACGATCACCCGCACCGGGATGTGCTGGGTGTACTCGACGGCGGCGTCGAACACGCTCCGGCCGGACAGGCCGTCCAGCAGCTCCCGGCACAGGCCCCGGGTGTAGGGCTCCAGGGCGGCGATGGGCCTGGGCGAGAAGGCCGGCAGCAGCATCCGCCGGGCGATGGCGTGGAACGGCGGATCGGAGGTGATGGGCGGGGCCAGCCCGATGGGGGCCGGCAGGTCGAACTCGGTGGGCCGCAGCTCGCTGACCACCACCGAACGGGACGTGAAGTGCTCGGTGTCGTAGGCCACCTCGGACACCAGGTCGTGGGTGGTCGGCAGCCAGGCCCCGCCGTAGCGGTCCGTGTGGGCCACCGGGCACTTGTCGCGCAGGTCCGCCCAGATGGGGTACGGGTCCCGGACCCAGGTCGGGTCGGTGTGGTCGAAATCGGTCTGCCAGTCCGAGACCGGCGCGTGGCGGCCGGTCATTGCGACACCTCCGTGAGGGTGATGGCGTACTCGGGGCAGTTGGCGACGGCCCGGCGGGCCTTGTCCAGAAGCTCGTCGGGGACGACCCCGTCGCCTCGCGCCGACGCGGTGCCCAGATCGTCGACGTCGAACAGTTCCGGCGCCAGGCTGTAGCACCGGTTGTGCCCCTGGCACTTGTCCTGGTCGACCTCCACCCGGTAGGTCATGTCCCTCTGGTCCCCTCCTCCGACGGCCGGCGGCCGCCCCGCAAACTTAACGCGGTTCAGTATGGGACGGGCGGCGCATGGTGTAAAGCGCGGGGCCGCCGGAAACCGGCCGCAGCTCCTGCTCGACGTCGTAGCCGAAGCGCCGGTAGTAGGGCACGTTCTCCGGCTTCTGGGTCTCCAGGTAGCAGTCGAGGCCGTCGGAGTCCGCCCGGTCGAGCATGTCCTGCTGCAGGAGGGCCCCGATCCCCGACCGCTGCGCCGAGGGGTCCACGACCAGCAGCAGGAGGTACCAGTGCGGCTCTTTGATGTGGGCCCCCTCGATGGCGAACAGGTAGCGGGCGCCCTGCACCAGCGCCCTGGGGCGCAGGATCATCGCCCTTCCGGCGCCCAGCAGCTCGCGGGCCTGCCCGCCGGCGGGCAGCGGGTAGTCGCCGGGGGCCAGCACCACCGAGACCCCCACCAGCCGGCCGTCGGGGCCGCGGGCGCCGGTGATGGCCGCCCGGGGGGCGGCGGCGGCGATCGTCGACCGCCAGAACAGGGCCAGCCCGCGGGCCCGGGTCACCCCCCGGGGGTCGAGGAACTCGAAGAACGGGTCGTGGTGGAAGGCCCGGGCGGCCACCATCGCCGCCTCGTCGAGGTCCCGGCCCCGGCCCGACAGCGGCGCCAGCTCCACCGCCGGCGCCTTGACCCTGATATCGGTCATCCCTTCCCCCCCTATCCGGTGTTGCGCAGCCCTGCAGCTATGCCGTTTATCGTAAGCAGCAGGGCCCGCTGCAGGTCGGCGTCGGGCTCCTCGCCGGCGGCGGCCGCCGCCCGGGTCCGGCGCAGCAGCGACAGCTGCAGGTCGTGGATGGGGGCCAGGTAGGAGTCGCGGACGGAGAGGGTGCGGCGCAGGACCGGCGACCTCTGGAGCAGGGCGTCCTGGCCGCTCACCCACAGCAGCTGCTCGACGGTGAGGCGGTGCTCGGCCTCGATGATGGCGAAGAAGTCCTGCAGCTCCGCCGGGACCAGGCTCTCGACGTAGCGGCGGGCGATGCTCAGATCTGTCTTGACCAGTGTCATCTCGACGTTCGAGAGGAAGTTCGAGAAAAAGCGCCAGCCGATGCGCATGCCGGTCAGCTCCCGCTCCAGACCCGCCTGGCGGGCGGCGGCGATCCCCGATCCCACGCCGAACCAGCCGGGAATGATCTGGCGCGACTGCGTCCAGCCGAACACCCACGGGATGGCCCGGAGCCCGGTGATGCCGGCGGCGCCGTCCGGCCGGCGGGACGGCCGGGAGCCGAGGTGCAGGGCGGCCAGCTGGTCGACCGGGGTGGACGCCGCGAAGTAGTCGGCCAGGCCGGGGCGGTCGATCAGGGCCCGGTAGGCCTCGTAGGCGGCCGCCGACACCGTGTCCATGGCCGCGTACCACCGGTCGCGGTCGGCGATCTGCAGCCGGGGGGTCGAGTGCAGGGCGGTGGCCTCGAGGGCGGAGGCCAGCATGAGCTCCAGGTTCTCCCGGGCCAGGGCGGGCAGGCCGTACTTGTCGCTGATGACCTCCCCCTGCTCGGTGACCTTGATGGCCCCGTCCACGCTGCCGGCCGGCAGGGCCAGGATGGCGTCGTGGGTGGGCCCGCCGCCCCGGCCGACGGTGCCGCCCCGGCCGTGGAAGAAGACCACCCGGACCCCGTGGCCGTGGGCCACCTCCAGGATGCGGCGCTGGGCCTGGTGGATCTCCCACTGGGAGGTGGTGATGCCGGCTTCCTTGTTGGAGTCGCTGTAGCCGAGCATGACCTCCTGCTCGTCGCCGCGGGCGGCCACCATCGACCGGTACGCGGGAACCGACAGCAGGTCGTCGATCACCGCCGCCGCCCCCCGCAGCTCCTCGATGGTCTCCAGCAGCGGCACCATCCCGACCCGGGCGGTGCCGGTGGCCGGGTCGAGGAGCCCGGCTTCGCGGGCCAGCACGGCGGCGGCCAGCACGTCGTCGGCCCCTTTGGTCATGGAGACGATGTAGGTGGAGGCGGCGTCCGGGCCGAGCGCCTCCTGGGCCTCCCGGATGACCTCGAAGGCGCCGAAGGTGCGGGCCTCCGCCGGCTCCAGGACCGGGATGCGGGGGGACAGCGGCCGCCGGTTGGCCAGCTCCTCCCCGAGCAGCTTCAGGCGCCGTTCCGGCTTGAGCCGGCCGTAGGAGCGGCCCAGCCGGGCGTAGAGGGCGGCGAGCACCCGGTGGTGGGCGTCGGCGTGCTCGCGCACGTCCAGGGCGGCCAGGTGCAGGCCCCAGCACGACAACGAGCGCATGGCGTCGTCGAGGGTGGTGACGATCAGCTCCCCCCGGTTGGCGAGCAGCGAGTCCCTCATCACCTTCAGGTCCCCGAGCAGCTCCTCCCCGTCGAGGTAGTCGCGGCCCTGCGCGTGGGGGCGGCCCTCCGCCACCCGGGCCTGGGTGTGGACCAGCTTCTGGCGGATGCAGGTGGCCTTCAGCCGGTAGGGCTCCTCGGCGTTGAGCCGCAGGTAGCGCCGCTCGATCTCGGGCAGGGCGGCCAGGTCGGCGTCGATGGAGGCCAGCAGCTCGTCGCTGACGGTCACCAGGCGGGTGGACAGGGCCAGCTCCCGGCGCAGCCGGTCGACCACCGAGATGGCGTAGCGGATGGCGTGCTCGTGCTGGAGCCGCAGCACGTCGCGGGTGACCGCCGGCGTGACGTTGGGGTTGCCGTCGCGGTCGCCGCCGATCCACGACCCGAACCGCAGCGGGACGGCGCCGGCGGCGGTGCCGCCGTTCCCGGACAAAGTGGCCTGCCACTCGGCCAGGACCTCCTCGACCACCTGGCGCTGCAGCTGGTCGAAGTAGTACACGGCGTTGCGGGCCTCGTCGAGCGGCTCCGGCTGGGCCACCCGCAGGTCGTCGGTCAGCCACAGGAGCTCCACCGTCTCGGCCAGCTGGCGGTCCGTGCGCGGCCCCTCCTCCTGGTCGAGCAGGCCGGCCACCCGGTGCAGGTGGGTGAGCGTCGTGCGGCGGGCGGCTTCGGTCGGGTGGGCGGTGAAGACCGGCCGCACCCGGACCCGCCCGGCGATGGCCTGCAGATCCTCGGCGGTGACGCCGGCGTCCCGGATGGCCGTCACCGCCCGGGCCAGCCACTTGCCGCCCCGTTCGTGGCGCTCGGCCCGCAGCGCCCGGGCCCGGTGGACCTGCTCGGTGATGTTCGCCAGGTGGAAGTAGGCGACGAAGGCCCGCACCAGGCGGGTGGCGGCCGGCAGGTCCAGACCGTCGAGCAGCCGGGCCGTGGCCTCCCGGTCCTCCCGGCTGCCGGAGCGGACCCGCTCGACCAGGTCCAGCACCTCCTGGCCCTCCTGGCGGACCAGGGTCTCGCCCAGCAGCCCGACCACCCGCCGGATGTCCCGCCTCATGGCTGCGTCGTCGCCGGCACCACCGTCGTCACCCAGGCGGATCATCCCGACGGGTCTACCCATTTGCGACATGTGGCGGAGAGCCTAATCGGGGGATAACCCCTTGACATCACAGATAAACGGGGGTAAAACAAAAGAAACAAACATCAAACCGGGGGGTTTGAGCGGATGTACGCAGAGGAACGGCTGCAGGCCATCGTCGAACGGGCCCGCCAGCACGGCCGGGTGGAGGTGGTGGCCCTGGCCACCGAGCTGCAGGTGACGCCGGAGACGATCCGCAGGGACCTGACCAGCCTGGAGCGCCAGGGGCTGCTGCGCCGGGTGCACGGGGGGGCCATCCCGGTCACCCGGCTGGGCTTCGAGCCGGCGGTCAGCCAGCGGGCCGAGCGGCTCACCGAGGAGAAGGACCGCATTGCCAAGGCCGCCCTGGCCGAGCTGCCGTCCGAGGGGGCGATCCTGCTCGACGCCGGCACCACCACCGCCCGCATCGCCGAGGCCCTCCCCCAGGACCGGGAGCTGACGGTCGTGACCAACTCCATCCCCATCGCCCTCACTCTGAGCGTCAGGCCGAACCTGCAGCTGCTGGTCACCGGCGGGCGCATCCGGTCCCGGACCCTGGCCGGGGTGGGCGACTGGACGGTGTCCGCGCTCAGCCGGGTCCGGGTCGACGTGGCCTTCCTCGGCGCCAACGGCATCTCCCCGGAGTTCGGACTCACCACCCCCGACCAGTCCGAGGCGGCGGCCAAGCGGGCCATGATCGCCGCCGCCCGCCGCAGCGTGGTGGTGGCTGACCACACCAAGCTGGGGGAGGACTACTTCGCCCGCTTCGCCGATCTCGACGAGATCGACACGGTGATCACCGACTCCGGCGCCGACGAGGAGCTGGTCTCCCTGCTGGAGGCCAAGGGCCCGACGGTGGTGCTGGCGTGATCGTCACCGTCACCGCCAACCCCAGCGTGGACCGCACCATCGAGGTGGCCGACCTGGCCCGGGGAGCGGTGATCCGGGCCCTGTCCAACCGGGTCGACGCCGGCGGCAAGGGGGTCAACGTGGCCCGGGCGCTGGCCCGCCACGGCCACAAGGCCATCGCCGTGGTCGCCGCCGGCGGCGCCGAGGGGACGCAGCTGCTGGCCCTGCTGGACGGCTCAGGGCTCGACGTCCACCCGGTGACCATCGCCGGTGCGGTGCGCTCGAACGTCACCGTGGTGGAGGCGGACGGCACCACCACCAAGCTGAACGAGCCCGGTCCCACCCTGAGCGCGGCCGAGCTGGAGTCCCTGGCCGCCGGCACGGTGGAGGCGGCGCAGCGGGCGGACTGGGTGGTGCTGTGCGGCAGCCTCCCGCCCGGGGCGCCCCCGGACTGGTACGCCGACCTCTGCCGGCGCATCGCCGCCCCCGGGTGCCGCATCGCCGTCGACACCTCAGGCCCGGCGCTGGCCGCCGCCGTGGCGGCCGCCCCCGACCTTCTCAAACCCAACCGGGAGGAGCTGGCCGAGCTCACCGGCCGGCGCATCGCCAGCGTCGCCGACGCCGCCGCCGCCGCCTCGACGCTGGTCGACGCCGGGGTCGCCGCCGTCCTGGTGAGCCTGGGCGCCGCCGGCGCCGTCCTGGTCGAGCGGGACGGCCGCTGGCACGCCACCGCCCCGGCGGTCCAGGCCCGCAGCAGCGTGGGGGCGGGCGACGCCATGCTGGCCGGTTTTCTGGCCAGCGGGGCGACCGGGGCCCGCTCGCTCGTTGAGGGCGTCGCCTGGGGAAGCGCCGCCGTCTCCCTGCCGGGGAGCCGGATGCCCTCCCCCCGGGACATCCGCCGCGACGGCATCTCTTTGTCCGACATCAACGACCAACCACTAGGGGAGGACGCATGACCGCAGTAATCACCACCGAGCTGATCGACCTGGACCTGGCCGCCGGGGACCGCGCCGACGCCACCCGCCAGCTGGCCGAGAGGCTGTTCAAGGCCGGCCGGGTCACCGACCTCGACGGCTTCCTCGACGACGTCCGGGCCCGGGAGGCGCAGATGCCCACCGGCCTGGAAGGCGGCATCGGCATCCCGCACGCCCGCTCCGCCCACGTCACCGAGCCGTCCCTGGCCTTCGCCCGGTCCGTCCCCGGGGTCGACTTCGGCGCCCCGGACGGACCGGCCCGGCTCATCTTCCTGATCGCCGCCCCCGAGGGCGGCGGCTCCGAGCACATGACCATCCTCGCCTCGCTCGCCCGCCGGCTGGTGCACCCCTCCTTCCGGGACGCCCTCGCCTCGGCGGACACCCCGCAGTCCGTCGTCGCCCTGATCGACAAGGAGGTATTCGGGCAATGAGACTCGTCGCCGTCACGTCCTGCCCCACCGGCATCGCCCACACCTACATGGCGGCGGAGGCCCTGGAACTGGCCGCCCGGGAGGCGGGCCACGAGATCACCGTGGAGACCCAGGGCGCCGCCGGATCCACCCCCATCCCGGCGGAGGTCATCGCCGCCGCCGACGCCGTCATCTTCGCCGCCGACGTCGAGGTGCGCGACCGGGACCGCTTCGCCGGCAAGCCCCTGGTGGCCGCCCCGGTCAAGAAGGCCATCAACGCCGGGTCCGACCTGGTGGCCGAGGCCGTCGCCGCCGCCTCCTCCGCCGCCTCCGTCGGGGGCGCCCCGGCCCCGGCCGGCGCCGCCCCGGTGCTCACCACCAAGGTGGACGCCGACGCCGGCGTCGCCACCCGCCTGCGCCAGTGGCTCATGACCGGGGTCAGCTACATGATCCCCTTCGTGGCCGCCGGCGGCATCCTCATCGCCCTGTCGTTCATCATCGGCGGGCCCCAGGTGGCCATGAAGGTCTTCGGCGGCACCTTCCACGGCCACACCTACAAGGGGGTGGTGACCGGCGTGGAGAGCTTCGACGTCAGCCACATCATCTCCGCCGCCGGCTACGCCGGGCTGCTGTTCATGATCGGCAAGGTGGCGTTCTTCATGCTGGTCCCGATCCTGGCCGGGTTCATCGCCTTCGCCATGGCCGACCGCATGGGCCTGGTGCCGGGCATCGTCGCCGGCCTCATCGCCACCGCCACCGGCGCCGGGTTCCTCGGCGGCCTGATAGGCGGCCTGCTGGCCGGGGCGGTGGTCATGGGGCTGCGGCGCATCGACGTGCCCCGGGTCCTGGCCGGGGTCATGCCCGTGGTGGTGATCCCCCTGGTCTCCACCATCGTGGTGGGCCTGGCCATGACCATCGTGGTGGGCCGGCCGGTCGCCTGGGCCACCACCCAGCTGACCAACGGGCTGAACGGGCTCTCCGGCTCCAACGCCATCCTGCTGGGCCTGCTGCTCGGGTTGATGATGGCGTTCGACATGGGCGGTCCGGTGAACAAGGTGGCCTACACCTTCGGTGTGGCCGCCCTCTCCACCGGCAACCTGAAGATCATGGCCGCCGTCATGGCCGCCGGGATGACCCCGCCGCTGGGCCTGGCCCTGGCGTCGGTCGTCCGGCCCCGGCTGTTCACCGACGCCGAGCGCAAGGCCGGTGAGGCGGCGTGGCTGCTGGGCGCCTCGTTCATCACCGAGGGGGCCATCCCCTTCGCCGCCGGCGACCCCCTGCGGGTCATCCCCAGCATCATGGCCGGCAGCGCCGCCACCGGCGGGCTGTCCATGGCCTTCGGGGCCACCTCCCGGGCCCCGCACGGCGGGATCTGGATCATCGGCCTGATCGGCAAGCCGGAGCTCTACCTGCTGGCCATCGTGGCCGGAACGGTGGTGAGCGCCGCCTGCGTGGTGGTGGCCAAGTCCGTCGGCCGCAAGGCGGTGGCGGAGCAGCCCCAGGGTGCCCCGGCGCCGGCCACCGCCGATGTCGCCGGCCGCGGCACGGTTGCGGTGGGGGCCTGAGATGGCCGAACGCAAGGCAGTCGTGGGATCCAAGGTCGGCCTCCACGCCCGGCCGGCCAGCCTGCTGGTGCAGGCCGCCGCCCGCCAGCCGGTGGCGGTGACCATCCGCAAGGACGGCGGCGAGGCGGTGGACGCCCGCAGCATCCTGTCGGTGATCGGCCTCGATGCCCGCGCCGGTGACACCGTCGTGCTGTCCGCCACCGGCGAAGGCGCCGACTCCGTCCTCGAGGAGCTGGCCGTCCTCGTCGAGTCCGACATGGACGCGTCGTGAGCCCCCGCCTGGCCGGCCTGGGCGTCAGCCCGGGCACCGCTTCCGGGCCGGTGGCCCGCATGGGTGACGCCCCCGCCCTTCCCCCCGCCGCCCCGCTGGTCGCCGACACCGACCAGGAGACGTCCCGGGCCCGGGGCGCCCTGGCCGAGGTGGCCGGCTGGTACCAGCGCCGGGCGGCCGCCCTCAGCGGCCCGGCCGCCGACGTGCTGACGGCGGAGTCGCTCATGGCCGCCGACCCGGCCCTGGCCACAGCGGTCGAGAAGCTGGTGCTGTCCGGGCGGGCCGCCCCCTGGGCCGTGACCGAGGCGCTGGCCGCCTACAAGGACGTGCTCCTCGCCGCCGGCGGCTACCTGGCGGAGCGGGCCAGCGACCTCGACGACATCGCCCGCCGGGCGGTGGCCGTCCTGCTGGGAGTGGCCATGCCCGGCCTGCCCGACCCGGGGCACCCGTTCGTGCTGGTCGCCGAGGACCTGGCCCCGGCCGACACCGCCACCCTCGACCCCCGCCAGGTGCTGGCCATCGTCACCGCCAGGGGCGGCCCCACCAGCCACACCGCCATCCTGTCCAAGACCCTCGGCATCCCGGCGGTGGTGTCGTGCCAGGGCATCGACGCGGTGGCCGACGGGGCGGTGGTGGGCGTGGACGGCTCCGCCGGGACCGTCGTGGTCGAACCGTCCGCCGAGGAGGTGCGGGACCTGCGGGTCCGGGCCGCCGAGCGGGCCGCC
>JAKAXG010000077.1 GCA_021827225.1 Actinomycetes bacterium
CGAGCTGCTGCGGGAGGTCGCCACTCGCCTGCGCCACAGCGTGCGCACCGACGACCTGGTGGCCCGCCTCGGCGGCGACGAGTTCACCGTCCTGCTCTCCGCGGTCAGCAGCCCGCAGGCCGCCCTGGAGCTGGCCAACCACGTGCTCGCCGAGGTCGGCCGGCCGGTCGTCGTCGGCGGCGAGAAGATCGACGTCCGCTGCAGCGTGGGGGTGGTGCTGGTGGACGCCACCATGCGAACGGCGAGCGACGTGCTCTCCGACGCTGATGCGGCCATGTACGGGTCCAAGAAGGCCGGCGGCAGCCGTTGCACCCTCTACCTGCGGGCCGGCCTGACCGGGGGCGGCCCGGCGGGGGGGCCGCCGGCGAAGGCGGCCCCCGACCGGTGACACCGCCAGGCGGCTGGTGACGAGAATCCACCTGGGCCGTCGAAAACCGTCACCAAAGGCCATGGCGTGTCACCAGAAACCGACGCCAGGCCGACGCCGGCGCCGGGCCGCCGGCCGCCTGGGCGCCGGGGAGCCGACGCCGGCCGCCTGGCCGCACGCCGGGCCGGCGAGCCGGCCACCCGCCGGCCGGCCGGGCACGCTAGAACACTGCGCTGTGGACACGGACAGCCTGGAAGTCAACGAGGTCCCCGGCGCGCCGCTGACGGCGGTGCTGGTGCACCCCCACCCCGACATGGGCGGTGACCGGTTCAACCACCTGATCGACGCCCTCTACCGGGGCCTCCCGGCGGCGGGGGTGAGCGCCGCCCGCTTCGACCTGACCTCGTCGGACCCTGACCGGGCCGCGGCGGACACCGTTGAGGCCATCGCCGCCGTCGGGCCGGCGAGGGTGGTGCTGGTGGGCTACTCCTTCGGGGGCGACATCGCCCTCGGCGCCGGCGACGACCGGGTAGCCGGCTGGGCGGCGGTCGCCCCGCCGCTGCGGTTCGGGAGGTTCCACGCCGCCGGCGGCGACCCCCGGCCCAAGCTCCTGGTCGTACCGGAACGGGACCAGTTCACGCCGCCCGGCGAGGCCCGACAACGAAGCGCCGGGTGGACCAGCACGGATCTGGTCGTGATCGACGGCGCCGACCACTTCTTGAACGGCGCCGCCGCGGCGGTGGTGCAGGCCGTGCTGACCTGGCTGGCCGGCCGGCCGTGGACCGGCGCCGTAGGGGCCTGACGCTTTTGCGCCGCCCGGCAGCCGGGGCCACTATGGGGAAGTGGATAGCTCCGGGCGGCGGCTGACGCTGCACCCGGACCGGCTCCTGCCTGCCGGCAGCGGGCCGCGGGCGGTGGCCCGGCGGATCTACGAGCACACCAGGGACCTGCCGGTCATCTCGCCGCACGGTCACGTCGATCCCGCGCTGCTGGTGACCGACGAGCCGTTCACCGACCCCACGGCGCTCTTCGTCACCCCCGACCACTACGTCACCCGGCTGCTGCACGCCGACGGGGTGAGCCTCGAGGACCTGGGCGTGGGCGGCGGCCCCCTCCCGGAGGGGCGGGCCCGTCGCGCCTGGCGGCTGTTCTGCGAGCGGTGGGAGCGCTTCGCCGGTACCCCGGTCCGCACGTGGCTGGAGGCGGAGCTGGCGGACATCTTCGAGGTCACGGCCGTCCCGTCGGCGGGCACCGCCGACGAGATCTACGACCGCGTCGCCGAGCGGCTGGAGCGGCCTGAGTTCCGGCCCAGGGCGCTGTACGACCGGTTCCGCATCGAGGTGCTGGCCGTCACCTGCGACCCCTGCGACGACCTGGCGGCGATCGCCGCCCTCCGGGACGACCCCGCCTGGACCGGCCGGGTGATCCCCACCTTCCGCCCCGACCGCTACCTCGAGCCGGGGCCGGGCTGGGCGGCCCTCATGGACACTCTGGCCCGGGCGGCGGCGGTGGACACCGGCGACTACGGGGGCTATCTCGCCGCCCTCGAGCGGCGCCGCCGCAGTTTCATCGAGCACGGGGCCACCTCCTCGGACCACAGCCACCCCGACGTGGGCACCGAGGCGCTCGGTCGGGCCGAGGCGGAGAGGATCTACCGCTCGGCCCTGGGCGAGGGCGTGTCGGAGGCGGAGGCGGTGGCGTTCCGGCGGCACATGCTGGCCGAGATGGCGAGGATGTCCTGCGACGACGGCCTGGTCATGACCCTCCATCCCGGGGTCAGACGCAACCACCACTCCCCCACCTTCGAGGCGTTCGGCCCGGATACCGGCCACGACATCCCCATCCGGGTGGAGTTCACCGACGCCCTGCGCCCGCTTCTGGGCAGGTTCGGCACCCACCCCGGCTTCCACCTGGTGCTGTTCACCGTCGACGAGACCACCTGGTCACGGGAGCTGGCGCCGCTCGCCGGCTTCTACCCGTCGGTGTTCGTCGGCGTGCCCTGGTGGTTCCTCGACGCCCCCGACGCCATCCGGCGGTTCCGGGCGGCGGTGACCGAGACGGCCGGATTCGAGCGGACCTCCGGCTTCGTGGACGACACCCGGGCCTACTGCTCCATACCGGCCCGCCACGACATGGCCCGCCGGGTCGATGCCGGCTTCCTGGCCGGGCTGGTCTGCGAGCACCGCCTCAGCGAGGAGGAGGCGGCCGGGACGGCCGTCCGCCTGGTGAGCGGGCAGCCGAAGCGGGTCTTCAAGCTTTGACAGCCCGGCCTCTGCGGCGCGCCGGCGGAGCGGCGCGGCCGGCACCGCCGATCCGGCTGCTGCACCTCGGACTCGGCAACTTTTTCCGGGCCCACCAGGCCTGGTACACGGACCTCAGCCCCGACGCCGGCGAGTGGGGCTACGCCGCGTTCACCGGCCGTTCCGCCGAGCTGGCCGACGTTCTCACCGGCCAGGATGGGCTCTACACGCTCGTCACCCGGGCCGTCGAGGGCGACCGGTACCGGATCGTCGGGTCCCTGGCGCGGGCCCACCCGGCCGGCGACCACCGGTCCTGGCTGGCCTACTGGCGCTCCGCCGACCTGGCCGCCGTGACCGTCACGGTTACGGAGGCCGGCTACCTGCGCGACCCGGGCGGGGGGATGGGCGAGGCGTCCGGGGCCCTGCGATCGGACCTGGAGGCCCTGACCAGCGGCGCCCCGGCCGGGGTGGCCACCGCCCCGGGCCGCTTGGTCGCCGGACTGGCCAGCCGCAGAGCCGCCGGCGCCGGGCCGGTGGCCCTCGTGTCGTGCGACAACCTGCCGGCCAACGGGCGGATCATGAGGGAGGTCGTGGGCGACATGGCCGACCGGGTGGACCCGTCGTTGCGGGAGTGGATCGACTCGTCCGTCTCGTTCGTCACGACCGTCGTCGACCGGATCACCCCCCACCCGGGCGCCGACGAGCCGCAACGGGTGGCCCGGGGCACCGGGTGGGAGGATCGCTGTCCCGTGGTGACCGAGCCGTACTCCGAATGGGTGATCAGCGGAGCGTTCCCGGGAGGACGGCCCCGCTGGGAGGACGCCGGCGCCGTGTTCACCGACCATCCCGGCCCCTACGAGCAGCGAAAGCTGTGGCTTTTGAACGGCGCCCATTCGCTGCTGGCCTACGCCGGCTCGATCCGGGCCCACACCACCGTCCCCGAGGCGGTCGCCGACCCGGTGTGCCGCGAGTGGGTGGAGGACTGGTGGGGGGTGGCCGCCCCCCACATCCCCCTCCCGGACCCGGTCCTGGCCGCCTACCGGACGGACCTGCTGCGGCGCTTCGCCAACGTCCGCATGGCCGACCGGCTGGCCCGCATAGCCGAGGACGGCTCGCAGAAGCTCCCGGTGCGGATCCTGCCCGTCCTCCGCGAGGAGCGGGCTGCCGGGCGGTTGCCGCTGGCGGCCACTCGGGTGCTGGCCGCGTGGATGTGCCATCTGCGGGGCCGGGGAGCGCCGGTCCGTGACGCCCGGGCCGATGAGGTGGTGCCGAGGGCCCGGGGGCCGTTGGTGGACGCCGTCCGACGGGTCCTGTTGTGGCTCGATCCGGCGACCGGCTCCGACGACGAGGTGGTGGCGGCGGTGGCCGCTCAGGCGGAAGCCCTCGCCTAGAGGTCTCTCAGCGCCTCGAGGTCCAGGGGGCGGACTTGCAGGCCACGCACAGGGTGGCGTCGGGCATGGCCTCCAGGCGAGCCTCGCCGATGGGGCCGCCGCAGGACTCGCAGCGCCCGTACACCCCGGCGTCCATGCGCTCCACGGCGGCGTCCACCGCGGCCAGCCGGCCGCCCAGCTGGGCCTTGAGCGCCTCGATGTGGGCCCGCTCGGAGGTGGTGGACGCCCCCTCCCCGCCCTCTTCGGAGAACTCCACCTCGGCCACGCCGCCCCGGTCCCGCATCTCCGCCAGGTCACGGTCGGCGGCGGCCAGGCTGGCCAGTATCCGGGCCCGCTCGGCTTCGAGCAGCCCCCGCTGGGCTTCCGCGAACTCGGCGGTCAGGTTGGAGGCGGGCGAGGGGGTGGATGTCATCGTTATCAGATCCTTCGGGGTGGGGGTCGAGAAGATAGCCGGCTTCCGGGTCGGTCGGCGGTATTTCAACACCGTCGGACCGGATCTGTTCCCGCACTCCGGACTTACCCCGGCCCGGCCGGACAGTACCGGCCCCACCCTGAGTTTCCCGGCGACCGCTCTAGGCTTGGCTCCGCCATGGTCGATATCGAGCTTCTATACCGTCAGCAGCTCACCGACTCCGACCTGCGGCTGCTGAGGGAGGCCGCCGGCGCCGGGCTCCCGGTCACGGCGGCGCTGGCCACGCCCGCCGCCGAGGCCGCCGTGTTCGCCGCCGCCGGCCCGCTTCAGCCGCCGGGACCCCTGGAAGCGCCCGGGCCCGTCCACTCGCAGGTGGCGCTGGGCGTGTCGCCGTTCCTGGCCTTCGCGGTGGCGGTGCACCGCACGGCCGCCCGCCTCGGAACGGCATCGTTCGTCGAGGAGCGGTGGGGCCCGCGGGTGCGCATCCCGCTGTTCGACGTGGCCACGCTGAGGGCGCTGGTCGCCGACCCTCTGAGACGGTGGTTCCTGGTGGACCTGCTGGCTTCGTACACCAGGGTGTCGAGCGGCGTCGTGTGGACCCGCACCGCGCGCGGCTGGCGCCGGCGCCGGTTCAGCGAACTGGACCCGGCGTCGCTGGCCGAGCAGCTGAGCCTGGTGGGGCCGTCCGAGCAGGCCGGTGTCTACCGCCGGCTGGGTGATCTGGCCCTGTTCCTTCTCGGGGTCTTTCCCGACCACCTGCCGAGCCTGACCGGGGCGGCCCGTGACCGGCTGCTGCGGCTCTCGGGGGTGGACGAGGACCGGTCCGAGGAGCTCGACGGCCGCTCGCTGCTCGAGTACCTGGGTTCGAGGTGGTACAGCGCGGCGCTCGCCGCGGCCCGGGCAGCCGGTCACCCGGTGACCGACCCGCTGGCCGTGGCCGGATACATGGGAGACCATTTCGGTGACGCCCGGCGGGTCCTCAACTCGGTCACCGACCGCTACCTCTTCCCTATCCGGGAGCAGTGGTTCGGGCGCTGATTCCCGCCTGTCGATACAGACCGTCCTGTCTATGGAAAAAGGACCGGTCTGTTGCGGTTTGACAGTCTCGGCACTCAACGCCCATTGCGGTGGCACGCCGAGCAGCTATTCGGCGGATACCGGCAATACAAGGGGATTCCGGCCCATTATCCGGATTGTCGGCTATCGGCGGATCTATTGGGACGATGGTCTCTGGCTGGGCCGCGGGGGCCGGGCCCACCATGGCGGTGAAGTCATTCCGAGCAGCGGAAGGCGGTCGCCATGAGATGCCCCAATTGCCTGGCCGATGATCCGAAACCCCCGCCCAGCGACAATGGCACGACGACCTGCCCGAAGTGCGGCCACCGCTTCCCGGTCGACGAGAGCGAACCCGAGCCCGTCGGTCCGGCCACTCAGTCGGTGGTAGCCACCACTCGGTGAGGCCGTAGCCGTCCCGCCGTAGCCGGCGCCGGACCGTTTACCGGCGTCGACCTGCGGTCCGCGCGTCGGTGTTTCTCAACGGCCTCCCAACTAAAAACAACGTCCGCCCATCAATGGTCAAGCCGCGGAGGGCCACTACCGATACCTCTCGTTGACCGATCATCGTCGCAGCGGGCAGCACTGCGCGGCGGCCAAAGAAAGGCGGAAGTTTGACCAACCACCCCCACCCCTTGCCCCGCAACGCGCGCAAGCGCCCGGCCCGGGGGGGTCGTGGCCGCGCCGCTTCCGCCGTGGCCGGAACCCTCACTTTCACCGCGTCTCTGGCCGGCGGCCTGGCCATGGCCGGCCCCGCCCACGCCGCCACCCAGACCGGAGGTTCTGTCTCCTCCCAGGTGGCGGCGGCCACGGCGGCGCTGGCCGTCAACCTCCGGGCCCCGCACCCGGGTGTGCCCGAGGCCATCACCCATCCCGACTCCGACTCCCTGGGATCGTGGACGCGCTCCCAGGGCTCGGTCTCCGCGGCGACGGTGCACTCCGCCTCAACCGGAGTGTCGGCCGCCGCCGTGCCGACCGGCGTGCTCGGCACCGACACGTCCGCCTTCCAGGGCAACGTCGACTGGACGGCGGCGGCCGCCGCCGGTGAGCACTTCGCCTACGTCAAGGCCACCGAGGGCACCTACTACACCGACAGCGCCTACTTCGGCCAGCAGTACAACGGCTCCTACGCCGCCGGGATGATCCGCGGCGCCTACCACTTCGCCATACCCAGCAACTCCACCGGGGCGGCCCAGGCCGACTACTTCGTCGCCCACGGCGGCGGATGGAGCACCGACGGCCGGACCCTGCCGGGCATGCTCGACCTCGAGTTCAACCCCTACGGCGCCGAGTGCTACGGGCTCAGCGGCGGCCAGCTGGCCAGCTGGGTGGTGGCCTTCGACAACGAGTACCAGCGCCTCACTGGCCGCTGGCCGGTCCTCTACACCAACACCAACTGGTGGAACACCTGCATCGGCGACGGGCCCAGCGACTACCAGGCGGTCGCCGCCATCGCCGCCGACGACCCGCTCGCCATCGCCAACTACGGCCCGTCCCCCAGCCCGCTGCCCGCCGGGTTCGCCAGCTACAGCATCTGGCAGTACACCGACTCGAACCAGTTCGGCCGGGACGGGGACGCCTTCAACGGCAGCCTGAGCGCCCTGGCCTCGCTGGCGGGCGCCGCGGCCGCCACCCCGCCCACCGCCGTCGCCGCCAACCCGACTCCGGTGACCGCCCGGGACACGCTGGAGGCGCCGCAGACCATGCACGCCCCGTCGATGCTGCAGTCCTCCAACGGGGCCTACCGGATGGTGATGCAGACGGACGGCAACCTGGTCGAGTACACCTCGGCCAACCAGGCGCTGTGGGCGTCGTGGACCCAGGGGCGCCCGGGGGCGTGGCTGGCCATGCAGGGCGACGGGAACCTGGTCATCTACAGCGCCGCCGACCGGCCCCTGTGGGCCTCGGGCACCCAGGGACACCCCGGCGCCTGGCTGGCCATGCAGAACGACGGGAACCTGGTCGTCTACAGCGCCGCCGACCGGCCCCTGTGGGCCTCGGGCGTCTGATCCACCGGGCGGGCGACACCCGCTGACCCGTGGTCCGATCTCCGCGAGCCGGGCGCCGGAAGGCGCCCGGCTCGTGTCGTTGCGTTCAGGCGTTCGGTTCGGTCCCGACCACCGAGACGAAGCTCACGCACTCCCCGGGCTGACCACCCAGGTTGTGGGTCAGGCCCAGCTTGCGGCCCCGCCCGGTGCTGGCGATCCGCCGCTCGGCGGGGGCTTCCCCCCGCAGCTGGAGCCAGCACTCGAACATCATCCGCAGGCCGGAGGCGCCGATGGGGTGCCCGAAGGCCTTGAGGCCCCCGTCGGGGTTGACCGGCAGCTCGCCCTCGAGGTCGAACGTGCCGGCCAGGACCTCTTTCCAGGCAGCCCCCCGCTCGGCGAAGCCGAGGTCCTCCATGAGGACCAGCTCGGTCGGGGTGAAGCAGTCGTGCACCTCCGCCAGGGCGATCTCGGCCCGCGGGTCCTGCACCCCGGCCTGGGCGTAGGCGTCCGTCGCCGCCGAGACGACCTCGGGGAAGGTGGTGAAGTCGTAGGCCGGATCGATGTTGCCGCGGGCGGGACCGGCCACGAAGGACAGGCCCTTCACGAACAGCGGCCGGTCGGTGTAGCGGTAGGCGTCCTCCGCCCGCACCACGACGGCGGCCGCCGAGCCGTCGGAGACCCCGGAGCAGTCGAACACGCCGAGCATGCCGGCGATGGGAGGGGCCGAGGAGATGGTCTCCTTGGGCACCTCCTTGCGGAACTGCGCCCGGGGATTCCGGGCCCCGTTGTAGTGGTTCTTCCAGGCGATGCGGGTGAGAACCTCCCGCAGCTCGTCGGTGTCCACGCCGTACTTCTTGGCGTAGGCCGGGGCCAGCAGGCTGAACTTGGCCGGAGCAGTGGACTCCGGCAGGGTGCCGTCGCTCGGCAGCGGGCTCATCACCAGGCCCGAGAAGCCCGAGTCCTTCAGCTTCTCCACCCCGACGGCCATGGCCACGTCGAACGCGCCCGACGCCACCGCGTAGCAGGCGTTGCGCAGCGCCTCCGACCCGGTGGCGCACATGTTCTCGAGCCGGGTGACCGGCTTGCCCTCCAGCCGCAGGACCCTCGACAGCGTCAGCCCGGACGTGCCCGATCCCATGGTGCCCAGCCAGTAGGCGTCGACGTCGTCGCGCGTCACCCCGGCGGACTCCATGGCGGCGGTGGTGGAGTCGATGAGCATGTCGTCGGTCGAGCGGTCCCACAGCTCCCCGAAGTTCGTGCAGCCCATCCCGACGATGGCCACCCGGTCGCAGATGCCTCTCGATGCCATGTCAGCTCTCCTTCGTGACGGTCGGTGCGGTCGGTGCCGGGCCGGTCGGCCGGGCCTTCCAGAAGTAGTTGTGGACCCCGCCGGCGGTGATCACCCGGCGGAACGTCATCTCGACCCGGTCACCGATGGCGATCCGGTCGGGGTCGGCGTCTGTCAGCTCGCAGGCGAAGCGGCCCCCGCCGTCGAAGTCGACGACCGCGGCGATGACCGGTGGACTGGGCGAGTAGGCCAGATGGTCGATGGTGAAGGTCACCACGGTGCCGAGCTGCTCGGACATGGGGATCGGCGTCATCCGGTCGACGGCCTTGCAGGACACGCACACCCGCACCGCCGGCAGGTGGACGGTTCCGCACTCGTCGCAGCGGTGCCCCACGAAGCCGTACTTGTACGACTCGGACCGGTGCGACGGCGGGGCGGCCGGCCCCACCGGGTCGGGCCGACGGGGCGGCTCCTTGGTGAGGAACCCCCGCCACGAGAGGAACCTGGCGTAGGGCACGGCCCGGTCGCCGGCCTGCACCTGGCCGGCGACGGTTGACTCGACCGGGGTGCGGCTCTGGTAGGCGGTGATGGCCTCGGTGGTCCGGAAGATCATCGCCGTGGCCCCGTCGGCCAGCACCACCAGGGCGATCGTGGTACCGGGCGGGGCGGAGTCCAGCGCCGAGGCCAGGAGCAGCCCGGGATGGGCGCAACCGGCGTTGCCTACGGAGGCGGCCAGGCCGTCGGCCACCCGGGCGACTCCGGAGGCGCCGGCGAAGACCCGCACCGCCCGGCTGTGGAGTCCGGTGGGGACGAGGACGTCCACGTCAGCGGGGGCCAGGCCGGCCTTCTTCAAGGCGTCGGCGAAGGCGGCGTCGGCTAGCGGGACGTAGACGTGCTCGCCGAAGCGCTCCTCCCACACCCTCGACGCCGACGACCCCGGGAGGCGCCAGCGGTCGAGGAACTCGTCGGTGACGCTGGCCGACGCCAGCAGTTCGGCGACGACCGGCCCGCCCTCGCCGAACAGGAAGGCGCAGGCGGCGTCCCCGCCCTCCCTCTCGTCCGCCCCGCCGGGCAGGCCGGTGCGGACGTCGGACAGCACCGCCAGGGTGGGGACCGGCGCCTCGGCCGCCATGAGCAGCGCGCCCACCCCCGATCGGACCGAGCCGACCATGTCGACGGCCAGCACCGACGGGTCGAGGCGGAGGGCGGCGTGGACCACGTTGGCGTTGGTCTTGTCCAGATACGGCGGGCTGGTCGTGGCGTAGAGCAGGCGCTCGGGGCCGACGCCGGCACCGAGGCGGCCCACGACCGGACGGGCGGCTTCCACCGCCATGGACGTGGGGTCCTCGTCGTAGCCGGCAACCGCCCGGCTCCCCCGTCCCCCACCTGACCCCAGCACCGCGCCGATCTGGCTCCTGTCCAGGCGGTGCCGGGGAACGTAGGCCCCGTAGGCGATCAGTCCCGACATTCCCCCTCCAAGCTTCCCGGCCTCCCCTCCGGTGGGAGCCGACGACACCAGCCTATTCAGCGTCCCCGGCGTGTTCATCCCAGCGGCAGGGAGTAGTCCCATTCGACCTTCCCCCACGGGGCGGCCGCTTCCTGCAGCTCCTCGACCGACCAGCGCCCGGACGTCTCGATGACCTCGTGGAACGACCACGGTTTGAGCAGGTGGACCTTGCTGCCGTAGACGAAGAAGGTCTTGCCGGCGACGGGGCAGTCCTCGGTGGCGAGATAGGCCACGAACGGCGAGACGTTGGCCGGATCGTCCTTGTCGAACACCGGTGACTGCTCGGCGCGCCGGCGGTAGCGCTCCTCGGCCCCGGGCACCGACATGGTGAGACGGGTCCGGGCGGCAGGGGCGATGGCGTTGCACCTGACGCCGTAGCGACCGAGCTCCTTCTGGCCGATCTCGGTGAGGGTGGCGATCCCCGACTTGGCGGCGCCGTAGTTCGCCTGGCCCACGTTCGAGAACAGCCCGCTGGTGGAGGTGGTGTTGACGATCGACGCCCGGATCGGCCCCGCCTCCTTCTTGGACTGCTCCCGCCAGTAGCGGGCGGCGGCCCGCATCGGCATGAAGTGGCCGCGGAGGTGGACGTGGATGA
>JAKAXG010000078.1 GCA_021827225.1 Actinomycetes bacterium
CGATCGGCAGCCCACCCAAGGTCTTCGACAGTTCGTTCTCCCGAGGGACGCCGGCCGGCTTCGTGATCGGTACCAGCTCAGTGATACCCGGCTTCGACAAGACCCTGCTCGGCAAGCGGCTCGGGACGCGGATGCTGCTGAGCATCCCACCGGCCGACGGGTACGGGCCCACGGGCAACTCCCAGGCCGGCATATCGGGGACCGACACCCTCGTGTTCGTGGTGGACCTGCTGGCCGACTACAAACCGAACGCCTCGGCACCGGGGGTGGCCGACAGCCAGCTGCCCGCCGCCGGCTGGCCGAAGATCACCAACACCCCCGGCCAGCAGCCCCGGATCACCAGCCTGGCCGGCGTGAAAGCCCCCACGTCACCGACCTCGAAGCTGCTGGTCAAAGGCAGCGGGGCCAGGATCGACCCGAGCAAAACCCTCGTGCTGCAACTCGTCGAGAGCGACATCGCCACCGGCAAGCAGACCCAGTCCACATGGGGACAGCAGCCGCAGCTGATCAGCGCTCAGAGCGTTCTGTCCGTAGCCACCGCCCTCACCGGCCAGAACATCGGCGCCCGCGCCGTGGCTCTCCTGCCGGCCACCCCCGCCCAACCGGCTTCTGCCACCGCCGCCGCCCAGCCGGCCACCCCGGCCCAGGTCGTGATCATCGACGTCGTCGGGCAGTTCTGACGAGGCCCTCGCCCCGCCTCGACAGAGGCAGATCGGCTCTGTTCGGGCTGCACGCCACGACCCACAATCGGGGGGTGTGCCGAGACCCCCGGCCCCCGCCGGAGAGCAAGCGCCGCTGCCGCTGCGCGCTGCGCTCAGGGCGCTCCTTTCGTCCACCGCGGTCTCCGCGTGGCTCATCGTCCGGGGGAGGATCCGCCAACCGGTGACCCACCTCGGCCGGCGGGTCACCTTCGCTGACGGCAGCGAGGCAGCCGTGTACAGGGAGACGGTCATCGACCGTCCGCCACCCGATGAGCCAGCCGTGCTGGTCGTCACCTTCCGCCTGCGGGCCATCCGGCGGAGCTGGGCGCACGTCCTGTTCCGGGCCGAGAGTGAGCTGAACACGGTGCTGTTCGCCGGCTTCCCCGGGCTGGTGTCCAAACTCTGGCTGGCCCACGACCAGCGCGGTCGCTACCGGGGGTTCTACCAGTGGGACGGCGCCGGGGCCGCCGTGGCCTACGTCCGGGCCTTGTGGTGGGTGCTGGCCTTGGTGAGCGAGCCGGAGTCCATCCACTACGCCGTCCTGCCCGGGCTCGACCGCGACGAGGTGCTCAGGGATCCCACGCTGGCCGACGACCTCCCCGCGGCGCCGGGCGGGTGGTGGCGACCAGCCGGGTGGGCATGACATCCACCGACGCCGACCTTCTGGTGGTCGGCGCCGGAACCACCGGGCTGGCCCTGGCCCTCCAGGCCCACGACCACGGTGCCCGCGTCCGGGTGGTGGAACGCCGAGCCGAGCCCTTCCGGCCGTGCCGGGCTCTCATCGTGCATCCCCGGACCCTCGAGGTCCTGCGCCCCCTAGGGGTGACCGACGCCCTCCTCGCCCGGGGTGACCGGGCCCCGTCGGCCCGTCTCCATCTGGGCCGCCGGGAGCTGCCGGCCGACCTGGGGAACTTCGACCTGGCCGACACCGCCTTCCCCCACCTCCTGATGGCCGCCCAGGCCGACGTCGAGGATGTCCTCGCAGAGGCCCTGGCCCGGCGGGAGGTGGAGGTGGAGCGCGGCGCCGAGGTGGTCGGGGTCGTCCACGAGGGGGCGGCCCTGGTGGCCCACCTGCGCCGGGCAGGTGGCCAGGCGTCGTCGATCACCTGCCGCTACCTGGCCGGCTGCGACGGCCCGGCCAGCGTCGTGCGGGCGGCCGCTGGGATCGCCTGGCCGGGAGGGCACTACGGCCAGGAGGTGGTGCTGGCCGACCTGGAGCTGGACGGGGACCTGGCCCCCGGGTCGTCGCACGCGGTAGTGGCACGGGGCGGGATCCTCTTCGTCTTCGCTCTGGGCGAGCGGGCCACCTGGAGACTGCTCGCCACCCGACCGGCGCGACCGGACGGGGCCGCCGGCCAGCCCGGCGGTCCCGTCGTCGCCGAGGAGCTGCAGGCCCTAGTCGACGGGGCCGGTCTGGCCGCCCGGGTGACCGACATCGCCTGGTCGGCCCGGGTTCCCCTCGAGCACCGTCTGGCCGACGCCTACCGGGCCGGGCCGCTCTTCGTGGTCGGAGACGCCGCCCACGTGCACTCCCCGGCGGGAGGGCAGGGAATGAACACCGGGATCCAAGACGCCACCAACCTCGGCTGGAAGTTGGCCCTGGCCGCGGCCAGTGAGAGGGCCGGTCAGGCGGCCCCCGAGGCGCTCCT
Source organism: Actinomycetes bacterium (assembly GCA_021827225.1). Next base: position 2,351 of record JAKAXG010000078.1, read on the forward strand.
CGACTCCTACCAGGCCGAGCGTCGCCCGGCCGGTCGCCGGGTGGTGGCCCTCACCCATCTCCTTTTCTGGGGGGAGGCCGGCACCGGCCCAGCGGCCACCCTGCTGCGCAGCGCCGTCGTGCCGGCGGTCGCCCCCGCCCTGCCCGTCCTGCTGGCCCGCCGGCGCCTGATGGCGGCGGGCGTGCGCATCCTCTCCCAGTTGGATCTGCCCTACCGGCGCAGCCCCATCTGCGTGGAAGACCGGCCGCCGGCCCGTCACGGCGCCGGCGCCGGGAGCCGGCTGCCGGACGCGTCCGTCACCGTGGACGGGCGCCGGGTCCGGCTGCACGAGGTGGTCAGCCGCCCGGGTGTCCACCTGCTCCTCGAACGCCAGGCCAGCGGGCTCGGGGCGGAACGGCTCGGCCATCCGGTCCACGTCCACCGTGTCGACGACTGGCCCGGGCAGGGGGTGGTGGCGGTCCGGCCGGACGGCTTCGTCGGCTACAGAAGTGCGACGGCGTCGCTCGACGCGATCAGGAGCTGGCTGGCGCTGATCGCTGTGCGGTCCCCTCCCCAGGCGGCATGATCGGGTGTACGATCGCAGTGTGGGGGATAGTGCCGGTGAGGTGCTCTCCCGGGAGCACGAGCGACTCAACGAGGCCTTCGACCGGATACGGGACGAGAACGCCGATCGGGGCGCGGCGTGGCACGCCGCGGTGAAGCAGATGACCACCCACGTGGCCGTGGAGCGCACGTTCCTGTATCCGGTTGTCAGGCGGCGGCACCTGGGCACGCCCCGGCTGGCCCGGGAACTGCGCCACGACTACAGCCGGATGCAGCACCTGCTCGTGCTGACCGAGCGGCGCAAGCTCAACTCCCCGGACATGGTGGAGCTGGTGACCGAACTGCTCGAGGTGTTCGAGGCCCACGTGCAGCGCTGCGCCACCGGCCTGATCCCCGCCATGGACAAAGGTCTGGACCCCGACGAGCTGGAGGAGCTGGGCGCCAAGATGACCGGTGCAGAGAACGTGATCGTCTCCCACCCCCACCCGCATCTGTTGGCCCTCGGCCCGATATATCCCGTGACCACCCGCGTCGCGTCCAGGTGGGACCGCTTCCGCGACCGCACGGTGCGCAACCAGTAGCACCCGCCCGACCCGCGCTCCGGCTCCAGCGGGAGACGTCAGGCGTGGGCGGGCAGGACCCGCTGCAGCCGGTGCAGAATTTCCTCTGCCCCTCTCACCATCCCGTGCACGACGTCCGCCGCCGGGATCAGGTCGTGGATGATCCCGACGTCCTGTCCCGCCGGGAAGCACTCCCGGGACGGGTCGATCCCCTCAGCGTGCTCGTCTCCGCCGAGGTGGAAGGCGCCGTCGTTCATCGAGCGCAGCACCTGGCCCGGGAAGGGCACCACCTGGTCGGGGTGATCGTCCCACCAGGCCGTGTACGCGTTGGCGATGACCCTCATGGTCTTGCCGGTGTAGCCACGGGTGACCGTCGTGGCGTCGTCACGCGCCCCGAGGATCCCCTCCTTGAAGCCGGGGACCGCCCGGCCCTCCGGTGTGGCGACGAACCGGGTCCCCACCCACACCCCGTCCGCGCCCAGGCAGAGGGCGCTGGCCAGGCCACGCCCGTCGGCGATGCCGCCGGCGGCCACGACCGGGACCTGGGCACCGACGGCGTCCACCACGGCGGGAACCAGGGCCATGGTCGCCACCCGCCCGACGTGGCCGCCGGCCTCGGTCCCCTGGGCGACGACGAGGTCGCAGCCGGCGTCGACGGCCCGCCGGGCGTGGTCGACCTTGCCGCACAGGTTGGCGACCAGCAGGCCATGGGAGTGGCACAGCTCGATCACGGATGCCGGTACCCCCAGCCCGGCGACGAAGACCTTGGCGCCCTCCTCGATGATCCGCTCCACCTTCTCGGGCAGGTCGGCCGGCATGGCCGTGAGCAGGTCGACTCCGAAAGGCCGGGAGGTGCGGGCCTTCACCGCCCGGATCTCCTGCACCATCTCTTCGGTGCTCATGGTCGCCGCCCCCAGGCAGCCGAAGCCGCCGGCCTCCGACACCGCCGCAGTCAATTCGGAGTAGGCGACGCCGCCCATCCCCGCGAGCATCACCGGGTGCTCGATCCCCAGGACCTGGTTGAGCCGTGTGTGCATCTTCCCTCCCCGGCGACCCAGCCTCCCCCTCGCGGCAGCGGTCAGGAAGGGCCGTTCGTCACAGACGGGCCCAGTCCTCCGGCGGGTGGGGCAGCGGCGCTGCGCCGTGCGATCAGAGGGCGGCGGTGCCGGGGGAGTGGAACATGCCCAGTCGGGGCCAGGCGCCCAGCAGCCTCAGCTTCGAGAACGGCTCCGCCGGCCGCGCCGCCGCGACCTCCTCGCTGACCACCGGGGCCGCCACCTGGGGTTCGGGGCGGACCTGGACGTCGGGGTGCAACTCGGGGGGGTACCACCTGCCGTCCGAGGCCAGCCACCACTCCGGCGAGATCTGGGCCTCGCTGCCGGCGTAGGGGTCGTAGATCTCCGCAGCGATCTCCGCCTTCTCCGCGGGCGAGGCGAGAGTGGGATTGAGCCCCCTGCGGACCGGTAGCGCCGCCCGCTTACCGGCGGCGGCAGCCTCCTGGACCCTGTTCGCCTCCTCCTGCTGAGCCGTTCGGAAGTCGGACAGGAAGCCCAGAAGGTCAAGTCCGAGCTGATGCCCCTCGGCGGGGACCGGGGTGGGACCCTCGAGGTCCCCGCCGGCGAGGAAGTCCCACCCCGTGCCCCATTGAGCCTCGCCCTCCGTCGCGGTCCAATCGTCTGAACGCTGTCTGTTCGGGATCATGTGCACTCCGGTCGGGCGAAACGGCTTGGGTCCCGCCGGTGCGCCGTTGCACCGGATGAGACCCGTCTCATGAATCGCGGAGGGCCGAGCGTTCGTTACGGCCGGTCCGGGAATCCGGCAACTGGCGAACTAACCCGAAAAAGCGGGCGGAACCGCCGTCCGGCGGCCGGTTACGAAGCGGTGACACCGGGTATATAGCGGCAGCCCACCGGCGCTCTCGACCGGGGGGTGGCGGCCGGCCACGGACAGCCGGCCCGAGGGCGTACGGGCGAGGCAGAGGGTGCAGCATGGTTGACGTAGCGATCTTGCCGGAGGACGAGGAGGACCGCCTGGCCGCGGTTCGCCGCTACGACATCCTCGACACGCCCCCCGACGGGGCCTTCGACCGGATCACCGCGGTGGCCGCCCGGCTGTTCGACGTGCCCATCTCCATCGTCAGCATCGTCGACACCGACCGGATCTGGTTCAAGTCGCACCACGGCCTGGACGTGGCGCAGATCGACCGCGAGCCGGGGCTGTGCGCTTCGGCCATCCTCTCCGACGGCCCCTGGCTGGTCACCGACGCCCGTAGCGATCCCCGGACCCTGGCCAACCCTCTGGTGGCCGGCGAGTTCGGCCTGCGGTTCTACGCCGGGGTGCCGCTCCGGACCCGCGACGGGTTCAACCTCGGCACCCTCTGCGTGATCGATCGGGAGGCCCGCCAGGTCAGCGACGAGCAGGTCACCAACCTGAAGGACCTGGCCGCGGTGGTCATGGACGAGATGGAACTTCGCCTGTCGGCTCGCCGGGCGGTGGCGCTCGAGGCCGAGCTGCGCCACCGGGCCGAGGCGATGGCCGCCATGCTGCAGGAGAGCCTGGTCCCCCCTGCGGTTCCGGTGGTCGAGGGCCTCGACCTGGCCACCCGGTACCACGTCGCCCACCTGGACCAGGTCGGCGGGGACTTCTTCGATGTGGTGCCAACCGACTGGGGCACCGCCCTGGTGCTCGGGGACGCCTGCGGGAAGGGCCCCATGGCCGCGTCCTGCGCAGGGACGGCCCGCTGGACCCTGCACGCGGCGATGATGGACGGACCGGACCCCACCCGTGCCATGGCCCGCCTCAACACCGTCCTCTGCCGCTCCCGGGCCGGCGCCGACGGCTACGTCACCGCGGTGGCGGCATCTCTGCAGCGGGCCCCCCGAGGGGTGCACCTGTCGGTGGCGGTCGGGGGCCACCCCCACCCGCTCATCCTGCGGGGTGGCGGCCAGGTCGAGCGGGTCGGGGCCACCGGGCCCATCGTGGGCTGGCTCCCCGGGGCTCCCTACCCGCCGGCGACCGCCACCCTCGCTCCCGGCGACACCCTCATCGCCTACACCGACGGACTACTGGAGGCCATCAGCGGGCGGGGCGAGACCGACGACGGGGAACTGCGGGCCATGCTCGCACCGCTGGCCGGACGGGCCGCCTCGCAGGTCGCGGATCGCCTGGAGGCGGCGATGGACACCGACCGCCGCGACGACGCCGCCGTGATGGTGGCCCGCATCCTGTGACCGGGATGATGCCCTGAAGTATCATCGGGCCCATCGGTACACGTAGCAGGTTCAGGTGAGCGGGCCGGGGCCGGCTGCGGGAGATGCCCTTCCGTGGGCGCAGGTCTCGGAGGTGCACGCCGACGGCGTCTTCGAGGTGGAGATGGACGGGGGGTTCGCCATCGCCGACGGGGTGTGCAACGGCGGCTACGTGCTGGCCGTCCTGCACCAGGTGGCGTTGGCCGCCCTGACCGACGTCGGAGCCTCCGCCACCTCCGCGGTGGCCGTCTCCAGCCAGTTCCTGGCGCCCACGCCGCCGGGACCGGCCACGGTGCGGATAGCCCGCATGAAGACGGGCCGCACCCTGGGGCGGGTGGAGGTGGAGTTGGACAGCGGCAGGGGGACCGCCGTGCGGGCCGTCCTTCTGTTCCTCACCCCTTCGGCGGAGACGGCCGAGCCGAGCGAACTGTGGCGGTCGGTCGAGCCTCCGGCCATGGCGGCCCCCGGCGACAGCAGGCCCATGCCGACCCGCCGCTCCGACTCGGTCGCCTGGCCCACCATGTACCAGGACCGCATCGAACTGCTCGTCGATCCCGCTACGAGCGGCTTCCTCGACGGCCGGCCGAGCGGGCGGGGAGAGATCAGGACCTGGTGGTCGCTCAGGAACCGCCGGATCATGGACGCCGGCCTTCTCCTGCTGGCGCTCGACGCCATGCCGCCGGGGACCATGGAGCTGGCGGGGGTGGCCACCGGGTCTCCTACGGTGCAGTTGGAGGCCCGCCTGTACGCCGACGAGGCCGCCCTCCGGTCGGTGAGCTGGCCGTTCATCGTCCGTCAGCAGGTCCTGACCGCCGGCCGGGTGACCGCCGACCAGGCTTGCGAGCTCTGGGACGCGTCCGGCCGGTTCCTGGCCTCGGCGACCCAGGTGAACTGGCTGCTGTAGCCGATCCGGTAATCGCCGGGGCCCCCGGGGGGCGGCCCGGTAGCCCGTCGGCCGGGCATTTTTTCCCCGTCGCGCCCGGCGTCGTTACTGTGGGCTGCCGTGTCCAAGGTCCTCAGCTCCCTCCCGGTCGGTGAGCGCGTCGGTATCGCCTTCTCCGGAGGGCTCGACACGTCGGTGGCCGTAGCGTGGATGCGCCATCACGGCTCCATCCCCTTCTGCTACACCGCCGACCTGGGCCAGTACGACGAACCGGACATCGGTTCCATCCCCGGCCGGGCCCTCGAGTACGGCGCCGAGCACGCCCGCCTGATCGACTGTCGCCGCCAGCTGGTCGAGGAAGGCCTGGCCGCCATCGCCTGCGGGGCGTTCCACATCCGCTCCGCCGGCCGTACCTACTTCAACACCACCCCGCTGGGGCGGGCCGTGGCCGGGACCCTGCTGGTGCGGGCCATGCAGGAGGACGGCGTCTCCATCTGGGGTGACGGCTCCACGTTCAAGGGCAACGACATCGAGCGGTTCTACCGTTACGGGCTCCTGGCCAACCCGCAGCTGCGCATCTACAAGCCCTGGCTCGACGCCTCCTTCGTGTCCGAACTGGGCGGCCGCAAGGAGATGTCCGAGTGGCTGCTGGCCCGGAACCTGCCCTACCGGGCCAGCACCGAGAAGGCCTACTCGACCGACGCCAACATCCTCGGGGCGACCCACGAGGCCAAGACGCTGGAGCAGCTCGACTGCTCGATCGAGATAGTCGAGCCCATCATGGGAGTGGCCTACTGGGACCCGGAGGTGGCCATCGAGACCGAGGACGTCACCGTCTCGTTCGACAAGGGCCGCCCGGTCGCCATCAACGGCCGCACCTACAGCGACACGGTTGAGCTGTTCAGCGAGGCCAACGCCATCGGCGGCCGGCACGGCCTCGGCATGTCCGACCAGATCGAGAACCGGATCATCGAGGCCAAGTCCCGGGGCATCTACGAGGCGCCGGGCATGGCCCTGCTGCACATCGTCTACGAGCGTCTGGTCAACGCCATCCACAACGAGGACACCGTCGCCTCCTACCACCACGACGGCCGGCGGCTGGGCCGGCTCCTCTACGAAGGCCGCTGGTTCGATCCCCAGTCCATGATGATCCGCGAGTCGCTGCTCCGGTGGCTGGCGTCGGCGGTGACGGGCGAGGTCACCCTGCGACTGAGGAGAGGCGACGACTACTCCGTCCTGCGCACGGACGGCCCGGGCCTGTCGTACCACCCCGACAAGCTGTCCATGGAACGCACCGAGGACGCCGCCTTCGGCCCGGCGGATCGGATCGGCCAGCTGACCATGCGCAACCTGGACATCGCCGATACCCGCTCGAAGCTGGAGCTCTACGCCAGCCTGGGGACCCTTCCCGCCGGGGAGTCGGAGCTGGTGGGCGAGCTGCCGCCCGGAGGGGCCGACGCCATCTCCGCCAACCCGGAGACCGACGCCGCCGAGGACACCGTGCTCGACCAGGCCGCCATCGACACCGGGGTGGACTGAGGGCCCTCGCCGGGATCTCCGGAGGTCCGCCCCCCAGCCTCAGCGGCCCTCCTCGTCCTGCAGGTCGTGCAGGGCCGCCCGCAGCTGCTTCTCCTCGGCCGGGGCCAGCACGTCGATGGCGAGCAGGCCCCGGTTGCGCTCCTCCGAGCGTTGGCGATCGACCACGGTGACGCCGAGGGTGAACTTCTGGTGAGGGGTCGCCATCTCCAGTGACAGGCGGTCGCCCAGTTCGAGGTCTTCCTGGGTGTGGACGGCCACCGCGCCGGGCGAGATGGCGACGGTGGAGGCGGCCTGCGACCTGGCGGACGACGGGGAGGTCCAGTGGACCAGCAGGCTGTGGTGCACCTGCGGCTGCAACCGCCGCTGGTGGCGGGCCATGGCCTGGGCGACGGTCCTGGCGTCGGCACCCGCCAGCACGCCGAACGACAGCCCGGTGGCGTAACCGTTGGCGCCCCTCACGCAGTGACGCACGGTGGCGTGGGCGGAGACGACCTCGTCCTCGCTCAGGTGCAGCGATACCCGGACCCGGAGATCCTCGTCCAGGCGCGACGGGACCAGCACCCGCAGTCCTCCCTGGCTGATGTCCAGGGTCGTGGAGCGCAGAGCGTCGGAGCCCTTGGCGGACAGGGAGATGTCGATGGGGAGGGCGACGGGCACCCGGAACAGGGACCGGCGGTTGATGGCCAGCATCCGCCGCGGCGCGGTCAGCAGATCGGCGGCGGCCTCCGCCTCCCGTTCCGCCTGTGCCACGCCGCCCCGGGCGGCGCCTGCGTTGGTCTGTGAGTGAGATTCGCTGCCCACTTCGTTCACCCTTCCCGCCGCTTTGCGCGCCCTACAACGGCTTGCCATTACTTCGTCCGGTTGCCATTTCTCCTTTAGCTATTCCGGGTCGCATTTCGCGGCCGGCCGGCCGCCATTGACCCGTCCGCCCCCCGTCACCTGCTATTTGTCCGGATGATCGCGCCATGTGCCGGTCGGCGTCGCCGGTCGATGGCTAACGGCACTATCCCATTTTTTCCGAAGAGATACGCTCCGGGGGGCGGTTGACGTCGCTATTCGGTGCCCATACCATTGCTCAATGGTGCCCTCGCGTCCCGTGGCCCGTTTCGACACTATGGCTGGGGTCCCGGAGTCCCACGCTTCCGGTCAACCCAGCCGGGTCTGTCCCGAGCCGGCGGCCGTGACGGCGGTGGTCGGCGATCCTCTGCGGGTGGCCGCCGTCCGGCGGATGGTCCCCCTCTACCGGCCCCCGAGCCTGACCTACGACCGTCTCACCCGCCTCGCCGCCCAGCTGCTGGACGCCCCGCTGGCCCTGCTGACCCTGGTGGAGGCGGACCGGCAGTTCTTCGTGAGCTCTCACGGCCTGCCGGAGCCGCTGCGATCGGATCGCCAGACCCCGATCGAGTACTCGATCTGCCAGTTCGCGGTGGCCGCCGGCCGGCCGCTGGTGGTCCCCGACACCTCGGCGGCGCTGTTCCTCGCCGGCCATCCGGCGGTGACGGAATACGGCATCGCTTCCTACGCCGGCGTCCCGCTCGTCACCCCCGACGGCTGGGCGGTGGGCGCCCTCTGCGTGATGGACGTCGCCCCCCGGGACTGGAACGACGACCAGTTGGCCAATCTGGCCCTTCTGGCCGGCATCTGCATGGACGAGATCAGGCTGGCCGGACTGGACCGCCAGGCTCATA
>JAKAXG010000079.1 GCA_021827225.1 Actinomycetes bacterium
CGTCGACGCGGAGAACTACATCACCACCGCCGAAGCCCTGCACCATCCCGACATCGTCGGCAACGGGGACATAGTCACGATGCAGGACCCCGAGGTGGGAGAGGTGCGGACCATCGGGCCCATCGCCGCTCTGTCGCAGACACCGGCCAGGCCGGGGGTAAGGGCGCCCCGGCCGGGCGAGCACTCCGATCAGATACGGGCGGAGATACGGGCGGCGGGACCCGTCAGCCAACCGACGGCGGTCGCGCCGGCGGGAGGCCGGCCTCCGGGAAAGCCGCTCGATGGCATCACGGTGGTCGAGTTCGCCACCATCATCGCCGCCCCGCTCGCCACCGCCCTGCTCGCCGACCTGGGCGCCCGGGTCATCAAGGTGGAACCCCTGGGCGGTGACCCCTATCGCCACCTGATCCCGGGCGGCACCACCGCGGCCAAGACCACGGCCGGCAAGTCGTCGATCTGCATAGACCTCAAGACGGCGCAGGGCCGCCGCATCGCCCAGGACCTGTGCCGCTGGGCGGACGTCGTGGTGCACAACACCCGGCCGGGCGTGGCCGACCGGCTCGGGCTCGGCGAAGCCGAGCTCCGCTCCGACAATCCCCGCCTGGTGTGGGTGTCGGTCACCGGCTACGGCCCGCTGAGCCCCAGCGCCAGACGGCCGGCCACCCACCCCTGCGCCGGCGCGGCCGCCGGCGGGGCGGCCTTCCAGGCCGGCGGGGCCCTCGACGCCCGCTGCGCCACCCTCGACGACGTGCGCGAGATATCCCGGCAGCTGATCCGGGCGAACGACACGTCCCCCGACCCGAACACGTCCGTGGTGGCCGCCGGGTCGGTGCTCATGGCCCTCCTGGCCCGGGAACGGTACGGCATCGGCCAGGCCGTGCACGTCAACATGCTCACCGCCAACATGTACGCCAACGCCGACGACGCCCTCGCCTACCGGGGTAAGCCGCCCCGGCCCAGCTGCGATCCCAACCTCCACGGGTTGTCGGCCGGCTACCGGCTCTACCGCTGCGCCGACGGATGGGTGTTCCTGGCCGTCACCAGCGACGCCGAGTGGCGCCGCTGCAGCGAGGTCCTCGGGCTGGCAACCCTGACCGACGATCCCCGCTTCGCCGACGCGTCGGCCCGCGCCGGCCACGACGCCGCCCTCACCGGGATCCTGGCGGAGGCGATCGCCTCCCGTTCGGCCGCCGAGTGGGAGGCGCTGTTCCTCGCGGCCGGACTCGCCGGCGTCCAGGCCGACGCGGCCACGCCCGGGCAGCTGTTCTCCCACCACCCCCAGGTGCTCGCCAACGATTTCGCCCCGGAATGCACCCACTCCCGGTTCGGGCCCCACCGCCGCTGGGGGCCGGTCGTGAGGGTCAACGGCGGGCCCGGCTCCTACGGCCCCGGCGTCCTGGCGGGCGAGCAGACCGAGGACCTGCTGGCCGAGATGGGGTACGGTCACGAGGAGATCAGGGACCTGAGGTCCGCCGGCGTGGTGGGCTCGGAGCCGGCGCTGTTCGAGTGGTGATGCGCTGACCGTCGCTCCCTCCGCAAGGGACGTCACGTCACCCGCAGCGTCAACTTCGCCGACATGCCGCAGTGTCCGAAGAGTGACCTTCGGCCACCTCAAGGATGGGCCGGCCCCGCCGACAAGGTAGTTGCAATTACCACTTGCAGTTACCAAAGGAGGCAGTATGCACACATTCAAGCGGCTCGCCCACGGCTCCCTCGCCGTGGCGGTCGTCGGGGCCCTCGCGACCCTCGTCGGCGCAGGCGTGAAGTTCTTCTGATGACACGGACCCTGCACCTCACAGGCCTGTCCGCAGCCGACGAGGAGTCGGTCATGGACAGAGCCGTCACCGCGGGTCACAAGTTCTAGTGACCCTCCTGATCCGGTCGCCCGTCGACGGCGGGCGACCGGGCAGGCCACCTGGACCGATCAAGGCGCCCACTCATGGAAGATGACAACTCGAGCCTGAAGGCGTTCATGTGGACGGTGGTCGCCGTGGCCACCCCGCTGGTCGCGGTCATGCTCGTCCAGGCCGTCCACCGGGGGTTCCGCCACCTGACCCTCAGCTACGCCGTCGCCATCGTCGTGTTCAGCGCGGTGCTGATCGTCGGGGAGCTCTTCCCGATACCCGTCGCCCGGGGAGCCGAGGCGGGCGACGAGATCACCGTGTCGAGCACGTTCGGGTTCGCCCTTCTTCTCATCACTCCCGTCGTGGTGCCCATCGCCGCTCAGGCGGTGGCGCTGGTCATAGACGGCGTCGTCCGTCACCGGCGCCTCTCCCGGCTGCCGTTCAACGTCGCCCAGTACGCCGTGGCGTTCCTCACGGCCCGGATCATCTACAGCCGCCTCGCCGGCCAGCCGTTCACTCCGCACGCCAACCCCGGCGCACCGTACCTGGTGGCGGCGCTGGCCGGCGCCCTCGGTTTCCTGCTCGTCAACAATTTCCTGGTCGGCTGTGCCATCGCCCTCAGCGTCAGGATGAACCTGCGCCTCGTGCTACGAGGGGATCTCGCCTGGCAGATCTGGACGTCGGCCCCGCTCCTGGGTCTGGGGCCGCTGGCCGCCCAGGCCATGTCGTGGACGCCGCTGTCGGTGATTCTCCTACTGGTGCCGATAGTCGCCCTGCACCGCAGCGGCCGGCTGGCCATGCAGCGCGAGCAGGAGGCCCTGCGCGACACGCTCACCGGTCTGGGCAACCGCAACATGCTCCACGCCGCCACCGCCCGCGCCATGTCGGAGGGCAACGGCCGGCTGGCCATGCTCCTGCTGGACCTGGACCACTTCAAGGACATCAACGACACCCTCGGCCACGCCGTCGGAGACGAGATGCTGCTGGCGGTGAGCCGGCGGCTCACCGCCCTGTCCGGACCCCGGGACCTGGTCTGCCGCCTCGGCGGCGACGAGTTCGTCGTGCTGCGAAGACGCGAGACCTCCGAGGAGGAGCTCCGGCAGTTCGCCGAGACGCTGTGCGCGGCCGTGTGCGAGCCGGTCATCCTGGGCGGCGTCACCCTCACCGTGGGCTGCTCCGTGGGCATCGCCCTGGCGCCCGACCACGCCGGCACGCTCGCCGACCTTCTCCGCTGCGCCGACATCGCCCTCTACTCCGCCAAGACGACGAGAGGCGCGGCCTGCGTGTACGACCGGGTCAACGACCGCCACTCGGCGGCCCTGCTCGGCCTGCACGCCGACCTGCGCACCGCCTTGGACGACGAGTCCTCCAACCAGATCTGGGTGGCCTTCCAGCCGCAACTCGACGTGCGCACGGGGACGGTCTCGTCCGTGGAGTGCCTCGCCCGCTGGCGGCACCCCACCGTCGGGTCGGTGGAGCCGGACGTCTTCGTGCCCATCGCCGAGAACACCTCCCTCGTCAACGCCCTGCTATTCCGGATCCTCGACGCCACCCTGCGGCAGCTGACCGAGTGGGACGCCCAGGGCCTCAGCCTGAATGCCAGCGTGAACCTCTCGGCCCGGCAGCTGGCGGACATGGCCCTGCCCGACATCATCGCCCGGCACCTGGACCGCTACGACATCGCTCCGGAGCGGATCGTGCTGGAGGTGACGGAGAGCCGGCTCATGGCCAACCCCGAACACAGCAGCGCCATCCTCCGCCGGGTCCACGACATGGGTGTCCGGCTGTCGATCGACGACTTCGGGACCGGCTACTCGTCGCTCTCGTACCTACAGAAGCTGTCGGTCGACGAGCTGAAGATCGACAAGTCGTTCACCGCGGAGCTGGGCCGGTCCGGCAACGACGCCATCGTCCGCAGCACCATCGACCTGGGGCACAACCTCGGTCTGCGGGTGGTGGCGGAGGGTGTCGAGGACCTGGAGACGGCCAAGGAGCTGCGGGCGATGGGATGCGACCTGCTGCAGGGGTACCTGGTCGGGGCGCCGATGGTCGCCACCGAGCTACCGGCCCACCTGTCCACCCTGCAGCTGTGGCTGGGCAGCCACGACAGATTCAGTGGCAGGACCCGGCGGAGCCTCGAGCCCGCCTACTCCGCACAGGACCGCCCGATCGGGATGCTGGAAGGGAGCTGAGCGCCCGTGTTCATTGCCTTCATGTCTCTGGTGATCATCGCCTCGGCTCCGCTGCTGGGCGGCCGGCTGGCCCTCCTCGCCGCCATCCGGCTGAAGCACACCGCCCTGATCATCGCCGCCCTGTTCGTCCAGGTGCTCATCACCGAGGTCATACCGAGAGCGCCCCGGCCACTGGACGTCGGACTGCACCTGGCCACCTACGTGGCCGCCGGATTCGCCCTATGGGCCAACCGCCGACTTCCCGGGCTCCTCGTCATCGCCGCCGGGGCGCTGTCCAACGGCGCGGTCATCGCGCTCAACGGGGGCACCCTGCCGGCGTCCAAGGCGGCTCTCCTGCGAGCCGGGTACTCCCTCAGCGAGTCCAAGTTCAAGAACAGCGGGGTACTGCCCCACCCGGTCCTGCCCTGGCTCGGGGACGTGTTCACCACCCCGGCGTGGCTGCCGTTCCGCAACGTCCTCAGCGTCGGCGACGTCGTCATCCTGGTCGGAACGGCGGTGCTGGTGCACACCGTGAGCCGGAGCTGGCTGGCCCGCCGGCCCTTCGCCAGGCGGGCCCCCTCGCCCGCGGGCTGACCGGCGGGGCTATTCGAAGGCGGTGACGCCGCCGGCGGCCAGGTGCGCCGGCCGGCCGATGAACTCCTCCTTGGTCATCGCCGTCATGGTGTCCGCGTCGGTGCTGTAACCCCACGCCCGGCGGCCATCGGGGAGCAGGCAGGCCATCAGGGCCCGCTCCGGTCCCTCCTTGCCGTGCATGACCGTGTACGCCTCGATCTCCACGGGACCGTCGTGGTCGTCCACCGCCTGACGGGTCGGGGTGGCGTCGACCTCCTCCTGGACGTCCTGCCAGCGGAAGCCGGCCGCCGGGGGCTCGGTCGAGTAGACGCCCATGGCGTGCTTGGTCAGGTATCCGCCGTTGGCCGTGACCAGGCCGAGGGTCCCCGGATCCGACCGGAGGACAGAGACCATGGTGGCGATCGAGTGGGTCACGTAGTTGTTCAGCGGGCCGCCGGCGAAGGTGAGACCACCGGTGACGGTCAGCTGCCTCTCCTGCGACAGGCCGATCTCGGTGGCGGCCACCTGCACGGCGGAGGGGAAGCAGCTGTAGAGGTCGACGTGGCCGAGGTCGTCCACCCCGACGCCTGCCAGCTCGAGCACCCGCCGGCCGGCCGCCCGGATCGCCGGTGAGCGGCCCAGCGTCCACCGGTTGGACACCATGTAGGTGTCGTGGGCGTCCGTGCCGGCGTGCAGGAAGACCCACCTGTCACGCGGCACGCCGGCCGCTTCGGCCGCCTCGGCCGAGCAGATCACCACGGCGGCGGCCTGATCGAGATCCCAGTTCGAGTTCATGGCCTTGGTGTAGGGGAAGCCGACCATCCGGTTGTCGGGAGAGGGCGTGCGGATCTCCTCGGCGGTCATGGGCTTGCGGAACCAGGCGTAGGGGTTGGCCACGGCGACGGCGTTGAAGCGCTCCCACAACCGCGAGATGCGGACCCGGTGCTCGTCGAGGGTCTCGCCCCGGTCCCGGCGGATGGCGCTCTCGAAGGTGGGATAGAAGTGGACGGGCATCTCGAAGCCGCGACTCCGCTCGTTGTCGCTGCTCATGGGGATCTCCGAGCCGATTTGCCGGTCCGGCTCGACGCCTGGCGCCTGGCGGGTGACGCTCCTCTCGATACCGGCCGCCCGCATCCGCCGGCGGGACCATATGGCCTCGGCTCCGACCAGGACGGCCACGCCGAGATCGCCGTTGGAGATCTCCCGGGCCAGAAGGTTGACCACCGACTGCGGGGTGTTCCCACCGTCCCCGGTCAGAGCCGTCCGGGCCTGGGAAGCTCCGATCCGCTCGGCCACCAGGCGGCCCGGATCCGGGTAGCTCCAGGCTCCCTTCACCGCAACGATCAGCTCGCTCCGCCTCAGCATCCCGGAGCCACCCGAGTCGCTGGCCGCGGCGGACACCGCCTCGGCCATCATGGCGGCCGGCTCCAGCGCCTCCTCCAGGTTCTCCGGGCGCTGGACGAACTGCCCGGCGCCCACCAGAACCGGTGTCCGAGGATCAATGCTCATGGATGGAATCTAGTAAGCCCGGGTCGGCGACGCGGGCCTACCTGTTCCTGGAAGCCGGTCAGCCCAGCGCGGCGGTCGGAACGGTGATGACGACCGGGCAGTGGTCCGAGGCCTTGGGGCGTTCGTCTCCCACCCGGTCGAAGCGGTGACCGTGGTAGCGCGTCGCCCGCTTGGGCATCCCGTCCCGGATGATCCTCGGCGCCGGGTGGCCGGCCCGCTCGTAGAACGCCCGCCCCATCCACAGGTAGTCGAGCTGGCGGTATTCGTTCCCGCCCTTGAAGTAGTGGGTCCAGCGGTCGCCGGTCGCCAGCGCCTCATTGGCGTTGATGAGGTGCGGATCATTCGCGATCTCCAGCAGGGAGGTCTTGGTGCCGTCCGCCCCGTCCTCGAGGTAGTCGTTGAAGTCCCCGACCAGGGCGAAGTTGCCGTCGAAGCGAGGACCCACCCGGTCGTGCATCAACTTGACCAGCTGGTGGGCCTGCTCCATCCGGCGGTTCCGGGTCTCCTCCCGGCCGCCGACCATCGACTTGAGATGGTTCACGAACACCGTCAGCGTGCGCGGCGCCCCGCCCCTCACCGGGACGGAGACATCCACCTCGAGAAGGTCCCGGCTGAACAACGGACCCCCGGACGGGCCCCGAAGGTGCCGCCAGGTGCGGATCCGGGCGATGTCCAGTTTGCTTATGACGGCGACGTCGATGTTCCTCGGGTCGTTGCCGTGGATGACGGCGCGCTGGCGATAGCCGGCATCGGTCAGGAACTTCGACGCGAACGAGTCGAGGACGGCGAGGCTCTCCACCTCCTGGAGGGCCAGCACGTCGGCGTGGGTGGCCAGGATGGCCTCGGCCGTGATCCGCTTCGAGTCGGGATCGTACAGGTCGAACGCCAGATCGTTGACCGTGAACCCCTCGTCCTTGGTCGGGTCGGGCTCATCGCGGAACCGGTAGCGGGCGAAGAGGTTCTCGCAGTTGAACGTGCCGAAGGTGATCTCATCCATGACGGACCCTCACTCTCCCCGGCGGCGGAAGCGGCCTCGCCACCACCAGCCCCGGGCGTCAGTTCGAGGATCACCCGGCACCGCCGGGCGGGCAAGAGCAGAACGTCACAAGCGGACGGTGTCCGCCGCGGCCGTTGGCGTCCAAATGGGAGGTTTGCCGGCAAAGCCGAAACACAGCGCAGGGCAGCGGTTCTGAACCGGTGACGATTCCGTCGAGCCGTGTTATGGTGCCGGCGGGGCAACGGCAAGAGCCGAGCTTGGGGACTTTGCGGCACTGCCGCGAGGGGGTGGATCACATGGGCTTCGATGTCCGGCCGGGTTCCCGCGACAGCGCGCGGCCTACCGGCTTGCGCCGACGGCTCCGGCGGCGGGCGGTCCGGGCAGTCGTGGGCGCAGGGGCGGCACTTGCCATGACGGCCGGTTCGCTGGTCGCGGTCGCCGCGGGCCCCGCAGGAACCGCCGCCGCCGCCTCGACGGCGGTTGTCGCCGGTTTCAACACCACCACGTTCGGTCCGAACGATGACGGCTCCTACCCGTGCACCGGATACAACGCCGGCACGCCGTACGGCTGCACCCCGGCGACCGTCCCGCTGCCGTTCGGCCTGGACTTTTTCGGAAACAACTACAGCGCCGTCTACATCAACAACAACGGCAACCTCACGTTCGGCCAACCCCTGGCGACCTACACGCCGTACCCGCTGAGCGACGCCGGGCCGCCGATGATCGCTCCGTTCTTCGCCGATGTGGACACCCGGGTGGGCAACACCGTCACCTTCGGCAGCGGGAGCGTCAACGGCCACCCCACCTTCGGGGTGAACTGGCCGGGAGTCGGCTGCTACGCCGCCAACACCTCGGTCCTCAACGACTTCCAGGTACTGCTCGTCGACCGCTCCGACATCGCTCCGGGTGATTTCGACGTGGAGTTCAACTACGGGCAGATCCAGTGGGACTCGGGTCAGGCGAGCGGCGGTGACGCCTCCTGCCAGGGCGGCTACGCAGCCCGGGCCGGTTACGCCGGCGGATCCGGAGCGACGGGTACCTACTACGAGATCCCGGGTTCGGGAGTGGACGGGGCGTTTCTCGACTCCAACTCCGCCACCGGTCTCATCTACGGGCACTACAACAGCACCCAGCCGGGCCGCTACATCTACCAGTTCCGCAACGGCCACGCCCTGACCACCAGCGGAGCGCCGCTGACCGCCAACGGACTGGGCAACGGGACGGCCACCCGCTACAACTCCACCTGCAGCCACGGGCCGCCCGTCAACTGCGCGAGCGGCGACTTCTGGCACACCTTCACCGACGCCTCCGTCCCCGGGCGCGGACCGGGCATCGACCTCACCCGCACATACAACTCGCTGGCCGCGTCGACCACCGGGATGTTCGGAAACGGCTGGGCCTCGAGCTACGGAATGAACCTGGCCCGTAACGCGGACGGGACCGTCACGATCACCGAGGAGGACGGATCCCAGGTGACCGCCTCCCCGGCCGGCGGTGGTTCCTACAGCGTCCCGGCGTGGGCGGACTCCGTCCTGACGGAGAACGCCGACGGCACCTGGACCTTCGTCCGCCAACGGACCCGGACCTTCACCTTCACCGCCGGCGGGAAGCTCGGCTCCGTCAGCGATCCCGACGGCTACACCACGACGCTCCACTACGACGGTGCCGGCCGTCTGACCTCGGTCACCGATTCCTCCGGCCGCTCCCTCACCTACGCCTACGGGCCGAACGGCCTGGTCTCGTCGGTCACCGATCCGGCAGGCCGCACCACCGGCTACTCCTATGACTCGGCCGGCGACCTGTCATCGGTGACCGACCCCGCCGGGGGCGTGACCTCCTTCGCCTACGACAGCAACCATCTCCTGCTGTCGATGACCGACCCCCGCGGAGGCGTGGTGTCGAACGTCTACGACAGCGCCGGCCGGGTGACCTCCCAGACCGACCCTCTCGGCCGCGTCACCAGCTACTCCTATTCGGGGGACAACTATTCGGCCGACGGCGGCACCACGACACTGACCGACCCGAACGGCAACGTGGAGACGCAGCGGTACGTCAGCGGTGAGCTGATGACCCTCACCCGGGCGGCCGGTACCACCGCCCAGGCGGTGACCACCTACACCTACGACCCCGAGACACTCGGGCGGACCTCCGTCACCGACCCGGACGGTCACACGACCAGCTACACCTACGACGGCGACGGCAACCGGACGAGCGTCACCGATCCACTGGGGCGGAAGACCACCACCACCTACAATTCCCTCGACGAGCCGACCAGCATCACGGACCCGTCCGGCGTCACCACGACCATCACCTACGACGCCCGGGGCAACCCGCTTAGCGAGTCCCGGCCGCTCACCTCGACCGGCCAGACCCAGACCGCAAGCCTCTCCTACGGCGACAGCGGCCATCCCGGTGACGTGACCGCGCTGACAGATCCCGATGGACACACCTGGACGTTCAGCTACGACAGCAACGGCTACCGGACGGGCGTCACCGATCCGCTCGGGAACAAAACCACCTACACCTACGACCAGGTCGGCCAGCTGGTGTCGACCGTGGCACCCGACGGTAACGCCGCCGGTGCCAATCCGGCCTCCTACCGGACCACCTACGCCTACGACCCGCTCGGCGACCTGACCGGGGTCACCGACCCGCTCGGCCACACGACCAGCTACACCTACGACGCTGACCGCAACCGGCTCACCAGCACCGACGCCGACGGCAACGTCACCCGCTACAGCTACGACGCCGACAACGAGCTGACGACCGTCACTCAGGCAGACGGGACCAGCCTGGCCTACGGTTACGACGCCGACGGCAACCGGATCACCCAGACCGACGGGTCCGGGCAGATCACCCGGTCGGTGTACGACCAGCTGAACCAGCTCGTCTCCACCACCGACCCGCTCGGTCGAACCACCACCTACGGGCACGATCCGGCCGGCAACACGACCAGCGAGACCGACGCCCGCGGTGTCACGTCGACATACGGATACGACGCGGCCAACGAGCTGGCCTCCATGACCTACAGCGACGGAACCCCGAGCGTGGCGATCACCTACACGCCCGTCGGCGAGCGGGCCACCATGACCGACGGCACGGGAACCACCAACTACTCCTACGACTCCCTGGGCCGGCTGACCAGCCAGACCGACGGCAGCGGTGCGACCGTGACCTACGGCTACGACCTGGCGGGAAATCTCATCTCGCTGGGCTACCCCAACGGCAAGGCCGTCACCCGGGGCTACGACGCCGCCGATCAGTTGACCAGCGTCACCGACTGGCTGGGCCACACCACCGTCATCGCCCGTGACGCCAGCGGCCAGCCGATCCAGGACCGCTACGGGAACGGCGTCACAGCCACCACCGGCTACAACGCCGCCGGGCAGCCCACGACCATCGCCGCCGCCGGACCGTCGGGCCCGCTCGCCAGCTTCTCCTACACCCGCGACGGCAACGGGCAGGTCACGAGCAGCTCGTCGAACGTCTCGGGGGCCACCCAGCCGGCCCAGGCGTACAGCTACACCGCTCTCAATCAGCTGAGCAGTGTCAACAGCGCGTCCTACAGCTACAGCCCGTCCGGTTCCATCACCCAGATCGCCGGTACCACCCAGCTGGCCTATGACGGAGCCGGTCAGCTCCTGTCGGCAACCACGGGTGGCGTCAAG
>JAKAXG010000080.1 GCA_021827225.1 Actinomycetes bacterium
TGTGGACCGCCCTGGAGGACCCGGACCCGGTTGTCTTCTTCGAGCACGCATCGCTGTACAACATGCAGGGGGAACTGCCCGACGACGCCGGCCCGGTGGACATATCCACCGCCGCCGTCCGTCGCCACGGCGAGGACCTGACGATCGTGGCGTTCGGCGGCACCGTCCCGCTGGCGCTGGCCGCGGCCGAGGAGCTGGCCGCCGGCGGCGTGGACGCCGAGGTCGTCGACCTGCGCAGCCTCCGACCGCTGGACGAGGCGACCTTCGTGTCCTCGGCGGCGCGGACCCACCGGGCGCTGGTGGTGGACGAGGGCTGGCGCACCGGCAGCCTGGCCGCGGAGGTGGCGGCGACCATCGGGGAGCAGGCCTTCTACGACCTGGACGCTCCGGTGGCCCGGGTGTGCAGCGCCGAGGTGCCGATGCCCTACGCCAAGCACCTGGAGGACGCCGCCCTGCCGCAGGTGGCCGACGTGGTGGCCGCGGCCCGGGCGCTGGGGGGCTGACTTGGGCGACTTCAAGATGCCGTCGCTGGGAGCGGACATGGAGTCGGGAACCCTCACCAGGTGGCTGGTCCAGCCCGGCGACCCGGTGCATCGGGGGGACGTGGTGGCGGTGGTCGACACGGAGAAGTCCACCATCGAGGTCGAGATCTTCGAGACCGGCGTGGTGAGCGAGCTTCTCGTCCCGGAGGGGGCCGAGGTGCCGGTGGGCACCGCCCTGGCCCGGGTGACCGCGGCGGCGCCGGCGGCGGTAGCGGCGCCTCAGGCCGCGCCGGCGCCGGTGGCCGCGGCGCCTCAGGCTGCAATGGCGGCGGCGCCGGCGGCCGCGCCTCCGGCGCTGGTGGCGTCGCCCATGGTGCGGCGGCTGGCCGACCGGCTGGGGGTCGACCTGGCCTCGTTGCCGGGTAGCGGCGCCGGCGGGCGGATCACCCGCCACGACGTGGAGAAGGCGACCCCGGCCCGGGCGGCGGCCCCCGCCGGGGCGGTCGCAGCCGGGGAGCGACGGGGGTTCGTCCGCTCGTCCCCCCGGGCCCGCCGGCTGGCCGCGGAACGGGGCGTGGACCTGGCCGCCCTGCACGGCTCCGGCCCGGCCGGCGCGGTCACTGCGGCGGACGTCGAGGCCGGCCCGGCGGTCCCGGTGGCGCGGCCCGCACTGGCGGCACCCGTACCGGCGGCCCCCGCCGCCCGGGCGGGGCCTGGCCCCGCGGCCGCCGATCGCCAGGTGGCCATGCGCAGGGCCATCGGGGCTCTCATGGCCCGGTCGAAGCGGGAGATCCCCCACTACTACCTGAGCGCCACCGCCGACATGTCGGCCGCCACCGGGTGGCTGACCCGCGCCAACCTCGAGCTTCCCGTGACCGACCGGCTGGTGATGCCGGTACTTCTCATCCGGGCCACCGCCCGCGCCGTCGCCGCCGTCCCCGAGATGAACGGCTTCATGATCGACGGCTCGTTCGTGGCCGCCCCGGCGGTCCACGTGGGGGTGGCCATCTCGCTGCGCCAGGGAGGGTTGATCGCCCCGGCCATCCACGACGCCGACCGGCTGGCCCTCCCCGATCTCATGCGGGCGCTGCGGGACCTGGTCACCCGGGCCCGGTCGGCCAACCTGCGCAGCTCGGAGATGAGCGACCCGACCATCACCGTCACCAACCTCGGGGATCTGGGGGTGGAGTCGGTGTTCGGGGTCATCTACCCCCCGCAGGTCGCGCTGGTGGGCTTCGGCCGGGTGGCGGAACGGCCGTGGGCGGAGAACGGGATGCTCGGCGTGCGCCCGTGCACCACCGTCACCCTGTCCGCCGACCACCGGGCCTCCGACGGCCACCGGGGTGGCCGGTTCCTCGCCGAGATCGTGCGGCTACTGCAGCATCCGGAGGAGCTATGAGCGAAGACGACGCCATCAAGCTGATCAGGACCGTCATCCACGAGGTCGCCCCCGAAGCGGAGCTCGGCGAGGTCCAGCCGCAGGAGACCCTGCAGGAGGCCCTCGACATGGACTCGATCGACTTCCTGAACTTCGTCATCGGCCTGCACGACCGCACCGGCCTGGAGATACCGGAGCGGGACTACCCGGAGCTGGCGACGCTCGAGGGCTGCGTCGGCTACCTGACGAGCCGGGCCTGAAGCCCGGCTGCTACAGCTTGTAGCCGATGGCCCGGAGCAGGGTCTTGCGGTCCTCCTCCTCTGCGGGGCCCTCGAAGCCGACCGGCGGGTGGCCGTCGATCACCCCCACCACCCCCCGCCCCATCGCCGTCTCGGCGATCACCACCTCGAGCTGGTTGGCGGTGGCGCAGAAGACGGTACAGACCTCGGGCACCTGCTTGATGGCGTTCAGGACGTTCACCGGGTAGCTGTCGCGCAGCATCACTACGAACACGTGGCCGGCGGCGATGGCCTCCGCCGCCCGCACCGCCAGGTCCACCAGCTCCGGGCAGTTGCCGGACCGGCGGATGAGACGGGCTCCCGACGCCTCGCAGAAGGCGATCCCGAACATGACGTGAGGACCGCTGCCGGCCAGGGCCTCGTGGAGGTCCTCCACCGTCTTGATGAAGTGGGCCTGGCCGATGATGACGTTCTGTTCCTCCGGCTTCTCAACGGGGACCGCGATGAGCTCCACTGCCGCTCCTTCCCGACGACGCCCCGGCTACCGGTGCCATCCGCTCCACGAACCAGTCCCTGGCCAGCTCGGCGGCGGCCGACAGCGTGCCCGGCTCCTCGAAGAGGTGCGTGGCCCCGGGAACGATGGACAACCTGCTCTCGCACCGCAGTTGATCCTGGGCCATCCGGTTGAGCTCGAGGACGGCGCGGTCCTCCCCGCCCACGATGAGAAGGGTCGGGGCGTGGACGTGAGCCAGCTGGGGCCCGGCCAGATCGGGGCGGCCCCCCCGGGACACCACCGCCGCCACCTCCGCCCGGGGATCGGCCGCCGCCCACAGCGCGGCCGCAGCCCCCGTGCTGGCCCCGAAGTAGCCGACGGGGGCGTCCTCCAGCCCTGGTTGGCGGCCGGCCCAGCGGGTGGCCAGGTTCAGCCGGGCGGCGAGGAGGCCGATGTCGAACACGTTGGCGCGTGACTGTTCCTCGGTGGGGGTCAGCAGGTCGAACAGCAGGGTGCCCAGGCCGGACTGGGCGAGGACGGTGGCGACGTAGCGGTTGCGCGGGCTGTGCCGGCTGCTGCCGCTGCCGTGGGCGAACAGCACCAGTCCCCGCCCCTCGGCGGGCCGGACCAGGAATCCGGGGAGCCCGGTGTCACCGGCCTCCACCACCACCTCCTCCGGGCTCGGATCCGGCGCCGGATCCGCCCCTGCGGTCGCCGATGCGGCGACCCGTTCGGCGGCCGCCGCCCGGGACAGCAGCCGGACCACCTCGTCGTCGGAGACCTGGGTGAAGTCCCGGTACCACTGGCCGATGGCCCACAGCCGCTCGGCCACCTCGGCGCAGACGACCTCCACCTCCCGGCCCAGGTCCTCGACGGCCTCCGGGCTGGCCACCGGCACCGCCAGGATCACCCGGCCGGCGCCGTGGGCCCGGGCCACCCGGCAGGCGGCCCGGGCGGTGGCGCCGGTCGCCATCCCGTCGTCCACCACCACCGCGGTCCGGCCCTCGAGCGGGACGGCCGGCCGACCCTGGCGCAGCAGCTGCGACCTCCGGTCCAGCTCGGCCTCCTCCCGGGCCTTCACCGAGGCCAGCTCCGCGGAGGTCACGTGGGCGGAGTGGATGACCCGGTCGTTGAGCACCACCACCCCGCCCTCGCCCAGGGCGCCCATCGCCAGCTCCGGCTGGAACGGCACGCCCAGCTTGCGGACCAGGATGACGTCGAGCGGGGCCCCCAGGGCCTCGGCGACCTCGGCGGCGACGGGCACGCCGCCACGGGGCAGCCCCAGCACCACGACGTCCTCGCCCCGGAAAGCCAGGAGCAGCTCGGCCAGGCGCCGCCCGGCATCGGATCGGTCAGTGAAAGGCATCTCCGCCCCCCTCCTCGCTGCGCTGCACGACGGTCGCCGCCTCCTCGAGGCTGGGGACCACCGGCACGTAGTCGTCGATTCGCGTCATACCCAGTACCCGGCGGAGGCTGGGTCGCCGGCAGGCCACCACGACCCGGTCACCGTTGTCCAGCGACCGGTGCACGGCGCCGGCCAGCGCCCCGATGCCCTCGCTGTCGGCGAACACCACGCCGGTCAGGTCGATCACCACCCGGCCGGAGCCGGCCACCTGCTTCAGCGCCTCCCTAAAGGCGGGGGTGGAGCTGTGGTCCAGATGGTCACCCGGTCGGACCACGGCGAAGCCGTCGGCCGGTCGCCCCTGCCGGGCCGGTGCCGCCATGTCAGCCGGCCTTCCCGGCGGGCGGACGGCGAGTGGCGGCGTGGCCGGTCATCGTGGCTTCCCTCCTGTCACCTGGCCGAGTGTCGCCTGGTCAGGGGGCCGGCGTAAGTGCCGATGGTCACAACCGGGGGGAGGGAGGCGGCGGATCATGGCGCCGGGGCCGACCCTCGGGAGCGCTCCCAGGCGGCGATGTCGGCGATGGCCAGAACCCCCACCGGGCGGCGGCCCTCCACCACGGCCAGGGCCGGGTAGCCGGAGCCGATCAGCCGGTCCAGCGCCGAACGACCCACGTCGTCGTCCGGGCCGAGCACCGGCGCCTCCCGGTCGGCCAGATCCCCCGCCAAGGTGCCCTCCGCGGCCTGGGCCAGCTCGGATCCCAGCACCAGCCCCAGGTACTCCCCGCCGGCGGTCACCACCTGCGGACCGGGCCAGCAGTGGCGCAGCTGCTCCACCGGGGTGGCGGCGTCCACGGTCGCCACCGGGCTGCGCATGAACCGGCGGACCGTCCACCCGGTGAGGTGCACATGGACGGTGGTGGCCTGCTCCTCCCGGGTGGCACCCAGGTACACGAACAGGCCGATCAGCATGAACCACAGGTTCCAGAAGAACCCGAACACCATCATGATGACCGCCAGTGAGCGGCCCACCTGGGCGGCCATCCGGGTGGCGGTCTCCACGTCGTGGCGGCGCTCCAGCCGGGCCCGCAGGACCCGGCCGCCGTCGAGGGGGAAGGCGGGAAGCAGGTTGAACACCCCGAGGGCCAGGTTGGCCCACGCCACGCGGGGCAGCAGCGGGCCGCCTCCCAGGTTGACGGGCAACAGGGCGGCGCCCGAGACCACCGAGGCGAGGGCGGCCAGGATCCCGATGACGATGCTGGCGAGCGGACCGACGGCGGCGATCCAGAACTCGTCGGACCAGTACTCGGGCATGCCCTCGATCTGCGACACGCCTCCGATGGGCAGCAGCAGGATGGCCCGCACCCGGGCCCCCAGGCGGCGGGCCAGGATGCTGTGGGCCAGTTCGTGGACCAGCACGCAGGCGAAGATGACCAGCACCCAGAGGACGCCCCCCCAGGCGCCCAGCCCGCCGGGCCGGCTCTCGGTGTAGGCGACCAGGGCCAGGAGCCCGAGGAAGGTGACATGCACGTAGATCCGGATGCCGGCGACGCGCGCCAGCGGGACGGACCAGCCCATGGGGCGGCGGCTTCGACGCACGAGCCCATCGTGGGTCGGGCCGCCGCCCGCCGGGCAGAGCCGAACGGCCTGCAGGTCAGGCGGTGCGACCGTCCACGGCGTCCAGGGCATCGAGCAATCCGCTCAGCCGGTCGAGCATCTGGGGGCTGGGATACCGCTCGGCACTGATGCGGTCCAAGAGACTGGAGATGTACTCCTCCGCCCCCCGCCGGTCACCGACGGCCTGCTCGATGCGGTCCATCATGGTCGGGCTGGGGTACCGACAGCTGCGCACCTGCTCCAGCAGGATGTCCACGAACTGATCGCGTAGGGGTTGCGCCATGTTCACTCCTCGTTGTCTGTGGGGTGGTCCGAGTTGGCGGCGCCGGCACGGGCGCCGGCGCGGGAACGGGAGCCGTTGCGGCTCGCCGACCCAGCGGGTTTCCTCGCCGTGGTGCGCTCCCGCCCCTCGGCGCGGTCGGGGGACGGCCGGCGCTCGCCCGCCCCGCGCCGGTCGCCGGACGGCTTGCGGTCGCCGGATGGCTTGCGGTCGCGGGGGGCGCGGCGGTCCGCCGGCGGCCGGGAGCGCTCGGTGGCCTCCGATATGGCGTTGATCTGGTTCAGCAGGTCAGCGGCGAAGCCCACCGCGGACACGGCCGTCCCGGCGTGACGGGCCATGCGCATGAGGTCCGTCCCCCGCCGCCGGCGGCGCAGCCGACCGATCGCCGACCGCCGGCGGCGGGGAAGTACCCGCTCGACGGCTTCGGGCACGGCCCGCAACGGTTCGGAGATAGCGGTGAGGGATTTCAGGTCGGTCCGCCGCCGGCGGCCCCGCCGGCGGCGGGAGCGCAGCCTGGCGGTGGAGGCCACCAGGGCGGTGGGCATGCCGGCGACAGCACCGGTCCTTTTCTTCATCGTCGCTTCCTCCTTGTCGGCGCGGCGCTTGTCACAGCAGATCCCCCAGCGGCCCCAGGCTCAGGTTCAGGTCTTCGTCGGTCAACCCGAAGTGCTCTTTCATCTCGTCCATCTTCTCGGCCAGGCGCATGAGGGCCGTCCCGAGCGCCTCCTCCTGCTCGGCCGTGAGGGTCCCGCCCTCCAGGCGCCGGATGGCCTGGCGTTCCATCAGCTGGCGGATCAGCTCCACCAGGGTGAGCACCAGCTGGGCCAGCCCCTGCTCCACCCGTTCGGGATCGGCCTCGATGCGCCGGCGGGTGTCAGGCATGAGGCCTCCCCCGGCTGGGGGCACCCGCGCCGGCCAGCGGCGCCTCGGCCGGGGTGCCGACGAAGCTGTACGGCGCCCACGGGCCGGTCACCGAAAACGACACGATCTCCGGCGATTCGGACGCCAGGCGCTCGGCCCTCTCCCGGAAGCTGTCGACCCGGCCGGCGTCGACCAGGTAGGAGCCGGTGACGCGGCGGCGGTCGCCGACCGACAGGACCGATCCCGCCGCCGCCGCCGACAGGTCGCGGTGCACGCCGGCCAGGGCCGGCTCCGCGGTCCGCTCCCGCCGCAGCGCCTCCAGGTAGCCGCGCCCGGTGCGCGCCTCGGGCTGGTCCGGGCCGCCCGCCACGCTGGCCCGTACCGCCATCTCCACCCGGCCCCGCAGCTGCGCCAGCAGCGATATCAGCTCCTCTGTCCGCTCCCCCAGCCAGGCGTCCACCTCGGAGGCGTCAGCGACCACCGTGGCGAAGCGGAACGGCACCACGGCGCCCACCCGCATCAGGGACTGCACCATCCGGTCGTGGGACCTGAGCGACTCGGCCCCGGGCTCCGGGAGGGCCTCCGACCAGCCCACGCCGATGCACGCCACCGGGTGGCGGCACACCAGGCTGATGTCCCGGTCGGTGACCGCCGACAGGGCTCGGACGGCGGCGTCCGGCTCGTCGATCACGGCCAGCAGGTAGATCATCGCAGCGGCACCCCCTCGGCCAGGCCGAGGTCGAGGGCCGTCTCCACCGATGCGATCAGGGCCCGGATGCTCAGATATACGAGGTCGACGCCGGCCACCGACAGCACGATGTCCCCGCTGATCGTCACCCCCTTGGCCAGAAGCCGGTCGGCCAGGTCGATCAGCGCCACGTCCTGGGTCTCCTGCAGGCTCACGCCGGCACCCCCCGCCCGTCGAGCTCCGAGAAGTTGTAGGGCGGCCAGGGGCCGGTGATCTCGCCGGTCATGCGCAGCGCGTCGGGGGCCGACGCCAGGGCCTCCGCCGCCGCCCGCCGGAAGGCGTCGGCGTCGCGGTGGGCGACCAGGTAGGAGGCCCGCAGCACCGCCGGGCGGGAGGCGGCCTTGCGGCTGCGGACCGGATGCAGGACCTCCCCGTCGGCCAGGCGGGACAGAGACGCGTGCACCCGACCGGCCTCCTCCCGGGCGGCGCGCTCGGCGGCGCCCGTGCGGCAGATCTCGGTCCGCCGGCGGGCCAGGTAGCCGCCCGGCGGCCCGTCGGGACCGGCCTCCTCGAGCGAGCCGGCCGCCGCCGGATCCCACTCGAGCGTCAGCCCCCACTCCGCCCGACCCTCCAGCCGCCGCAGGGCCGCCCCGATGGCCTCTCCGTCACGGCGCAGGCTCTCCTCCAACCCGTCCAGGTGTTGGTAGACCCGCCCGAACTTCATCGGCAGCACCGGGCCGGCGTCGAGCACCGCCTCGAGCACCTGCTCGTGCTCGTGGAGCCGGGGGGCCAGGGCCTCCACGTCGGCGTCGGCGCCGTCCGCGCCCCACCGGCAGGCGGCCACATCGACCCAGCCGCCCACGGCGGCCACCGGGCCCACCGGCAGGGCCTCCACCACCGATCCGGCGATGCCCTTCCTTCCGGACAAATTGCGGGCCACCTGCTCCCACGTCAGGCCGTACACGTACCACCCGCGGCCCGCCGGGGCGGGGTCGGTCGCGGCCGGAGGCGGGCAGCGCTCCGGGGTCCTCGCGTCCGGCCGGTCCTGTTCCATCAGCCGTCGAGCCGACTCCACCAGCTCCGCCGCCAGGATCCGGCGCAGCTCCGCCACGGCGTCGACCCGGGCCTGCTCCAGCGCCTCGGCCAGGACCTCGGTGGCCACGTCGTGCACCGACCCGCTCAACGGGGCGCCTCCTCCGTTGACGCCACCCCGGGAAGGGCCCGCTCCAGCCGTTCCATGGCCGCCTCCAAGCGGTCCAGCCGCTGTTCCAGGCCGCCACCGTCGAGTTCGTGACCCTGCTGCTCCCGGGCGCGCGACGACAGCCACGGGTCCGACTCCCACCAGTTCACCCCCATCTCCCTGGCCTTGTCGACGGAGGCCACGAGGAGGCGGAGCTTGATCGTGAGCAGCTCGATGTCGACCAGGCTGATGGAGATGTCACCCGCGATGACTATTCCTTTGTCCAGAATCCGCTCCAGCAGGTCGGCCAGGTTGGTCGTGTCGTTCCGACCCGGAAGCGACGGCCGGCCGCCGTAGCGGAGCGGGGACTCCGAGACGCTCACAGCGCTTCGGCCTCCGTGGCCTGGTTGCGGTAGTAGCGGTGGGTGCGTTCGTACTCGACCACCTCGCCGTCGGAGTCCACGGTCACCCGGTAGCTGCCGAGCACGCTGGTGGAAGCCGGGACCCTCTGCAGCTCCACCAGCTCGACCTCCAGGACCCAGCCGTCGCCGTCCCGGCGGACCGACGTCACGGAGTCAACGGGGCGCCCGGTCAGCTGCTGCAGCGTCTCGCGCGTCTCGCGGATGACGCGCGACATGGGCACGCCCCGGGGCCGGCTCTCGTCCTCGGCGTCGCGGTCGGAATCTGGATGTGCGCTCACGGCTCACTCCTTTCGTCCCTGATGGCCATGGCCTGGTCCAGCCGATCGAGAAGCGAGTCCTCCAGGCCCAGGTACTCCGCCTCGCTCAACTCGCCGGCGTCGACGGCCCGCTGCAGCTCGGCCAGCTCGCCCATGATGGCCTCCGGATCGTAGAACTGCCGTTCGGCCTGCTCTTGGAGCTGGCGGCCCAGCCACACCACTCCCTCGACGGGAGCCAGGGGCAGCAGGGCGATTCCCCGCAGCAGTCCCATCAGAGCGCGGCCGCCGATATCTCGGTGAAGTCCCATGGAGGCAGCGGACCCAGCAGTTCCACCTGCACGCGGTCGCCCTGGCGGCGGGCCATCTCCTCCACCGCCTCCTCCAGCCGCTCGGAGTCGTCCCGGCGGACCAGCAGAGCGGCGTGCAGGGCCACCGCGTCGGCCCGTTCGGCCAGCCGCTCGTAGTCCACCACGTGCGGCTGGACCGCCTCCAGGATGGCGCTGGAATCGGTCTCGCGGACCCGTTCCAGCTCGGCTCTCACCATCTCGCCGAGCACGATCATCCCGTCCCGGCTTCCCCGGCCGTTGCGCCGCCGGAGCTCGGCCCTCGCCCGTTGAATGGGCGGGCTGGCCCGGACCACCTCCTCGAGGACGGCGTCCTCGACGTAGGACACCTTCAGTCGGTACTCGTCCTTGTCCTCCATGCGCTCCAGCAGCGCGGCGAAGCGGTCCAGGTCGGGTTCTAGCAGCTCCGACCGTACCGTTGCCTCGTCCGGCAGGATCGTCCCGAAGCGGACCGGCAGTACCGGTGACGTCCGGTGGGCGGCGTCGACGACCCGCTGATGGGCCGTCAGGTTGGCCCGGGACGGCCGGACCCGGCTCTGGGCGGTCCGGCTGACCAGCGCGGCGACCGGGCCATAGCCCACGGGCGTCACCGGGACGGCCTCCAGGCCCGGGTCCGCCAGCGCCCCCTTGAAGCGGTCCGCGGGCACGATGGCGTACACGTAGAGCGAAGGGGCGCCGGCGGGACTCTGGTCGCTCACGAGCGGCTCTTCTCCTTGTCCGAGTCGCGATTACGGATCGCATCGAGGCCACCCTCGATGGCGCCCTGCACCTTGCCCTTGGCTCCAGAGTGTTCCAGGTCCTGGGTGAGGCCCTGCAGGCCCTTGGTCTCGGTCTCGGTGAGGTCCAGGCGGTTGACCGCCTCCGCGTAGTGCAGGTAGGTGTCCACGCTGGCGATCACCACCCGGGCGTCGATCGTGAGCAGCTCGATGCCCAGCCCGGAGACACGGACGTAGGCGTCGATGACCAGACCTTTGTCCAGGATCAGGTCCAGGACGTCGGCCAGGCTGGACGGCCGGGGGGCTCTGGTGACGGAGCTCGACGCGCTCGGCATCAGTCGACCCGGCCCCGTTCCCGGGCGGCGGCCGCCAGGGCCGTCACCCGCCCGCCGTTGCGGCGGGAAGCTTCAGGGCGGGACCTGTGGCTGCG
>JAKAXG010000081.1 GCA_021827225.1 Actinomycetes bacterium
TCCCGGGACGCGGAACTGGTCTGCCTCGAGGTGGCCCCCGAGACGGGAACGCTCGGGGAGTACTACGAACGCTTCCCGGCGACCAGCGACTCGGAGGTCATCCGGCTCCTCCGGGCGGCCCCGGTCTGGTTACCCGGCTGACGCGAAGGAGGTCCGCCCCACCGTCGAAGGGGGACGGACCTTCCTCTGTTCAGTTTCCTCCGCGCCGCCCGCCCACCCGGTCAGGCCCTACAGAGCCCACTCGAGCTCTTGCTCAAAGGCCGGTAACCGCCACCAGGCGCCCTCACGGAACCATCCGGGCCTTGCCCGAGCCTAGAACCTCGGGCCGGGGCATCGACCGGGAGCGTGGGCATCGGCGGAGGCCCTACTCGATCTCATCCGGTAACACCACCTCCATCCTCGTCGGTGACGACTCCGTCATGCTTGCTGCCAACTGTTACAACCGGTGCGGCGGCTGGGGTATTCCCCAGCACCTCGGCGAAGCCGAGGCGCAGGCAGCGCATGAACACGTCGGGATCGGGCACCGCCGCGGTGTCGGTGGTGACCCCGATGTAGCAGCGGCCGTTGTAGGAGAGCATGGTGAGGTTGGCGGCGGTCCCGGTGGTCGGCCCGTAGGCCTCGTACCGCTCGACGGGGGCGCCGGCGAGGAAGACCGGGTGCGGGAACCCGGGCACGTCGCTGGCCACGAAGTCGACGTTGCGCAGGATGCTGCCCACCACCGCCGAGGGCAGCATGTTGAGTGCCGCGGCGATGGCGTCGGTCAGCGGAAGGGAGGGCTCGTGACGGGCCTTCCGGGTCCGGGACCTGATGTCGGCCATCCGGCGGGCCGGGTTGGTCTCGGCCACCGGCAGCGGAAACCTCATCAGGGTTATGCGGTTGCCGCCCACAGGATCGTCGGGAGTCCGGATGCTGATCGGCATGGTCACCCGCAGATGCTCGACCAGCACACCGTGGTGCTCGTGGTACAGGCGCATCCCGCCGGTAACCGCGGCCAGGAAGGCGTCGTTGACCGAGACCCCGGCCCTCGCTCCGGCCGAACGCAGGTCGGTGAGCGGGACCGACAGTGACTGCAGCTGGCGCCTCAGGCTGCGGCCGGTCATCAGCGGTGACATGGTCTGGCGCACGGGCGCCACCGTACGGGCGATCGACGCCACCTCCGCCACCACGTCGGTGCCCGCCCGGAGGGGATTGCGGATCGTCGCCCACACGTCGGGGACGGCGGCCCGGGCCCGGCGGGCCAGGAAGCCCGCCGACCGGGTGGCCCGCCAACCCAGCCGCTGGGCGAGGAGCTGCGAGCCGCCCGGTGCCACCTCGACGGGCGGCAGCGGCGCGTCGGGCGGCGGCGCCGGCTCTCGGTCGGGGTCGAACAACATCAGGGCCAGCTGCATCCCTCCCAGGCCGTCGGTCAGGGAATGGTGCACCTTCATCACCAGCGCCGCCCTGCCCCCCTCCAGGTGGTCCACCAGGGTGAACTGCCACAACGGGTGGGCCCGGTCGAAGCCGGTCATGGCGTCCCGGCGGGCGATGTCCATGACCACCGTCTCGTCGCGGGGCTCGGGGGCGTCCACCCGGCTCAGATGCCAGCTGATGTCGAAATCGGTCACGTCGGTCCAGCGGGGCGGCGTCATCCGCCCCGGGAGATCCATGACCCGCTGGCGGAACATGGGGACCATCCGGGTGCCGTGCTCCAGTTTGGTCACGATGGTGTGCCAGTCCGGGCTGCCGGCCAGCCAGGCGACGGCCACGATCGTCGAACGCAGCACCGGGTCCTGCTCCATGTACCAGGAAAAAGCGTCGCCTGCCCGCATGAAGCGCTCATCAGCAACGTGGTTGGGCTTCATCGAGAGGATCGTCGCCGAGGGGGCCGGTCAACGACAGAGGAAATCGTCACGTCGGGGCCGGCGGACGCGGCGGCGCAGGCCACCACCGCCTCCCACACCGTGCCGTAGAAGTTCCCGGCCCCGATCCGGCGGGTCAACCCGGACCGGGTGAGGCTGCCCTTGGCCCGTTCCCCGACCCGGGCCACGGCGAAGCCGATGCCCCGCCGGCTCAACAGGTCCAGCACCCCGGCCAGTGCCTCGACCCCGGTGTAGTCCACGTCGCTCATGCCGATGGCGTCGAGGATGACCGCCGACGGTCGGCCCAGCGCCCGGTCCAGAGCCGCGTCCATCTCGGCCCGGAACTGCTGGGCGTTGGCGTACCACAGCGGGGTGGAGAAGAGCACCACGAGCACTCCCGGTATCTGCGCAGCCCGCTCGGCGCCGCTCAGCGGGGCGAAGCTGGTGGTCCCCGGCACCCGTCCGAGCACGTGCAGCTGCGGCCGGGCGTCGAGGCGGGCCCGGTCGAGGATGGCCAGGGCCACGGCCACCCCGATCCCCTGCTGGACACCGACGAAGGCGACGGTGAGCGCGGCGGTGGCGGCCAGGGCGGCCTCGAAGCGGCTGAAGCGGGCGATGCCGGCCAGCTCACGGCCGTGGAACATCCTGACGGCCACGAAGATGAGGATGGCGGCCAGGGTGGCGAGGGGGACATCGCGCAGCAGGCCGGACACCGGGATGAGGGCGGCCACCACCGCGGCGGCGCCGAGAGACGTGGCCTGGGTCCGCCCGCCGGCCATCTGCACCGCCGCGGTGCGGGGCGGGCTGGCGTTCACGGGGAAGGCGCCGACCAGGCCGGCGAGCAGGTTGCCCACCCCCACGGCGACGAAGTCCTGGTCGACGTCGCCGGCGCCGTCCGGGCGGTCGGCGAACGCCCGGACGGTGGCGGCGGACTGGCTGATGACCACCAGCGCCACCACCGCGGCGAGCGGCGCCAGGTCGACCACCGCCGACCACGACAGCCCGGCCAGCCGCAACGCCGGCGCCGCCGGTTGGACGGCGCCCACCACCGCCACCCCGCGGCCGGGCAGCCGGGTCAGCCAGACCAGGGTCGCCGAGGCGACCAGGCCGAACAGGGCGGCGGGCAGCCGGCGGTCCAGGCGCTCGGCGCCCAGGACGAGGACCAGCACCCCGGCCCCGATGCCCAGAGACCACCCGTTGGTGGCGGAGAGGTCGCCGAGCACGGCGTGCAGCCGGTGGACCGTGCTGCCGCCCGACCCGGGGAGGCCGAGCAGGTCGGGAAGCTGGTGGACGATGATGATCACCGCCACCCCGGCGAGGAAGCCGGTGATTATGGGAGTGGAGAGGAACTGCGCCACCCACCCCAGGCGCAGGAGCCCCACCAACGCCACCATCACCCCCACCGACACGGCCAGGATCCCCACCAGCTCGGCGTAGCGGGGGGAACCGGTGGCCGCCAGGCCGGCGACGCCGACGGCGAACAGCGGGGCGATGGTGGAGTCCGCCCCGACCGACAGCCGCCGGTGGGCGCCGAGCAGGGCGAAGCAGACGCTGCCGGCGACGAAGGCGTAGAGCCCGGTCACCGGGGGCATGCCGGCCAGGCGGGAGGTGGCCAGCTGCTCGGGAACGGCTATGGCCAGAAGGGTCAGCGCCGCCCGGGCGTCGGGGCCCACCTGCTCCGGGCGGTAGCCGTGCAGGGACGGAGCCAGGCGACGCCCGGCCCTCCGCAGCCAGCCGGCCACAGGTCCTCGCACACCGGAACAGTCCTACCGGCGGGGTGGCGCCGACAAGAGACGAACGACCCTCGACGGCCATTCCTGTGCCGAAAGCCCGGCATCGTGGGCCAGATTGGGCCGAGCCACCGCCGGAAGGGGACGACGATGACCAACGTTGCGCAGCAGAGGACACCCGCCGGGCCCCCTCCGCCGCGAAGGGGATCCGGCCGGAGCAGGGGGGCCCGGCTGGTAGCCGTGCTCGGGGTGCTGTGGATGCTGTTGGGCCTGGCCGGCGGCCAGTTCCAGGGCAAGCTCAGCTCCGTACAGAAGAACGACAACGCCGCCTACCTGCCGAGGTCGGCCGAATCGACCAAGGTGGCCGACGAGGCTTCCAGGTTCCAGCCGGTGCAGACCGTTCCGGGCTTCATCGTGTACCGCCGACCGGGTGGCCTGACCGCCGCTGACCGGGCCAAGATCGCCGGCGACGCCAGGGCCTTCCGCTCGGTCCCCGGCGTGGCCGCCCAGCAGGTGGGGACCGCGGTCTTCGCGTCCGACGGCACGACGGCCAGCATCGCCGTGCCGCTCGTCGGCAAGGACGGCAACGTCAGCGTCGACGGCAAGACCCTGGTGAAGGTGGAGAAGAACGTGCTGAAGCTGGCCCGGCAGGGCGTCCCGCCCGGGCTGGCCGTCCACAGCGCCGGCCCCGGCGGGCTGCTGGTGGCCTTCATCGACTCGTTCAGCGGCATCGAGGGCACGCTCCTGCTGGCGGCCGGGCTGGTGGTCATCCTCATCCTCCTGTTCGTCTACCGCAGCCCGGTGCTGTGGTTCTTCCCGCTGTTCAGCTCGGTGCTGGCCCTGGGCGTCGCCTCGCTCGTGGTCTACGAGCTGGCCAGGCACCAGATCCTGACCCTCAACGGCCAGAGCCAGGGCATCCTCTCGGTGCTGGTGCTGGGGGCCGGCACCGACTACGCCCTGCTGCTCACCAGCCGCTACCGCGAGGAGCTGCACAACTTCGAGAGCCGGGTCGAGGCCATGACCGCCGCCTGGAAACGGGCGGCCACCGCCATCGTGGCGTCCGCCAGCACGGTGATCCTCGGCCTGTTGTGCCTGGGCCTCGGCGAGCTGAACTCCGACCGCAGCCTCGGACCGGTCTGCGCCATAGGTATCGCCTGCACCGTGGCGATGATGCTCACGTTCCTGCCGTTGGCCCTCGCCGTGGTCCCCCGGGGAGTGTTCTGGCCCCGCGTCCCCCGGGCGGACCACGAGGGGGACCCGGTGACCCACGGGCCGTGGAGCCGCTTCGCCCGGCGGCTGGCCGGCAGGGACCGCCTGGCCTGGATCCTCACCACGGCGGTCCTGCTGGTGGCCGCCGGCTGGCTGGTCACCCTCCGGACCGGCGGTCTGTCCATGACCGACGCCTTCACCAACAACCCCGACGCGGTGGTCGGGCAGAAGATCTACGACGCCCACTTCCCGGCCGGCGCCGGCGCCCCCGCCCAGATCACCGCCACCGCCGGGTCCGTACCGGCGGTGATCGCCGCCGTCTCGCACGTCCCCGGCGTGGCCACCTCGCCCGGCTCGGTCTGCGTGGCCCCCGACTACTCCAAGCTGGCCCGCCTGGGCGCCGCCGGCGGCCGGTACGCCGGGTCGGGCGCCGGCTGCCCGCCGCCGGAGCTGTCGGTGCAGCCGGTCGACGGCCGGCTCCTGGTAAACGCCTACCTCACCTCCAGCTACGACTCCCACGCCGCGTTCGCCACCATCGGGCGCCTCAGGGCGGCGGTCCA
The DNA here is from genome assembly GCA_021827225.1 of Actinomycetes bacterium. Next base: position 5,338 of record JAKAXG010000081.1, read on the forward strand.
CGCCATTCCCGGCGCCCACGCCCTGGTGGGCGGGCAGGCGGCGGTCAACTACGACACCCAGCAGGCGTCCCGCCACGACCGCAACCTGATCATCCCCGTCGTGCTGGCCGTCATCCTGGTGGTGCTGGCCCTGCTGCTGCGCTCGCTGATAGCCCCGCTGCTGCTGATCGCCACCGTCGTGCTCTCCTTCAGCGCGGCGCTCGGCGTCTCGGCCATCTTCTTCAACCACGTGTTCGGCTTCGCCAACTCGGACCCGTCGTTCCCGCTGTTCGCCTTCGTGTTCCTGGTGGCGCTCGGGGTCGACTACAACATCTTCCTCATGACCCGGGTCCGGGAGGAGACCCTCACCCACGGCACCCGGGCCGGGGTGCTGCGCGGCCTGGCGGTGACCGGGGGCGTGATCACCTCCGCCGGCGTGGTGCTGGCGGCCACGTTCGCCGTGCTCGGGGTCCTGCCGCTGGTGGCCCTGAGCGAGGTCGGCTTCGCGGTCGCCTTCGGGGTGCTGCTCGACACCGTCGTGGTCCGCTCCCTGCTCGTCCCCGCTCTGGCCCACGACCTGGGGCCGGTCATCTGGTGGCCGTCCCGCCTGGACCGGGCCCCGGGGGGCGGACGAATGTGACCAAAATCGCCGCCTCCCGCGTCCAGAAAGGGACTTCCGGCCCGTAGCAGAGGGGGCGACGGGCCCCGAGACTTGCCCTCATGAGCCCGGACACCTTGGCGCGGTGGCAGTTCGCCTCAACGACCGTTTACCACTTCCTCATCGTCCCGGTGTCGATCGGCCTGGCCCTCCTGGTCGCCGTGATGCAGACGCTCGCCTACCGCCGCCGGGGTACCCCGGCCGGGGCGGCGTGGGACTCGGCCAGCCGGTTCTGGGGGCGGCTGATGGTCATCTCGTTCGCCATCGGGGTGGTGACGGGCATAGTGCAGGAGTTCCAGTTCGGGATGAACTGGTCGGCCTACTCCCGCTTCGTCGGCGACGTGTTCGGCGCTCCCCTGGCCATGGAGGGGCTCATCGCCTTCTTCCTCGAGTCCACGTTCCTCGGCCTGTGGGTCTTCGGGCGGGATCTCCTGACGCCCCGGCTCCACCTGGCGGCGATCTGGCTGGCCGCCCTGGGCTCCACCGTCAGCGCCTACTTCATCCTGGCGGCCAACAGCTTCATGCAGCATCCGGTCGGCTTCGTGTTGAACCCGGTGACCCACACCGCCCGGCTGACCGACATCTGGAAGGTGCTGTTCCAGAACACCCAGCTGGTCACTTTTTCCCACACTATTCTGGCAGCCATACTGACGGGAGCGGCGATGCTCCTCTCGGTGAGCGCCTGGCACCTGGCCCGCTCCGGCCCCGACGCCGACCCGCTCCACAAGCGGGTCGCCAAGATCGCTCTGGCCGGCGTGCTGGTCGGCGCCATCGGCGCGTCGGTGGCCGGCCACATCCAGGGCCAGGTCATGACCAAGCAGCAGCCCATGAAGATGGCCGCCGCCGAGGCCCTCTGGACCACCAAGTCCCACGCCTCCTTCTCCCTCTTCGCCGTCGGCGACGTCTCCAAGGGTCGCAACAAGGTGGACATCGCCATCCCCGACGGCCTCTCCATCCTCGCCACCAACCATCCGGGCGCCACGGTTCAGGGCATCCAGCAGGTGCAGGCCGAGGAAGTGGCCACCTACGGCCCGGGCAACTACGTGCCCATCGTGGGCCTGGCCTACTGGTGCTTCCGCCTGATGATCGGGTTCGGCGCCCTGGCCGGGCTCATCGCCTTCGCGCTGGTGGTGCAGTGGCGCCGGGGCCGGCTGCTGGAGAGCCGCCTGCTGCTGCGCATCGCCACCTGGACGGTCGTCCTGCCGCTGCTCGCCAACACCGCCGGTTGGCTGTTCACCGAGACGGCCCGCCAGCCCTGGCTGGTCTACGGCCTGCTCAAGACGGCCGCCGGCGTCAGTCCCAACGTCTCCAACACCACGGTCGCCATCACCCTCATCGGGTTCGCCGCCCTCTACGGGGTGCTGGGGCTGATAGCCGCCCGACTGTTCATCCGCACCGCCAAGCAGGGACCGGCGGCCGTCGTGGCCGGCGGCGACGGCTACGGGGGCGGCAGCGGCACCGGCACCCCCTCCGACTCCGACGGCGTCCTGGCCCTCGCCCCCTGAACGTGGCGACCGACAACTACCCGCCCCCTACTCGAAGGATCACCCCGTGTTGACGGATTTCTGGTTCGGCGTAATCGCCGCCCTCTGGGCCGGCTTCTTCCTGCTGGAAGGCTTCGACTTCGGCGTCGGCATCCTCCTCCCCCTACTGGCCCGCACGGAGAGCCAGCGGGTGCAGGCGCTGCGTACCATCGGCCCCACCTGGGACGGGAACGAGGTGTGGCTCCTGGTCGCCGGCGGCGCCACGTTCGCAGCCTTCCCGTCCTGGTACGCCGAGCTGTTCTCCGGCCTGTACCTGCCGCTCGCCGCCGTCCTGGTCGGCCTGATCATCCGGGGCATCTCGATCGAGTACCGGGGCAAGGTCGCCACCGCCGCCGGCCGGGCCTGGTGCGACCGGGGCATGGTCATCGGCAGCCTCCTGCCCGCCGTGCTACTGGGAGTTGCCTTTGCCGATCTGATCAGGGGGTTGAAGCTGGACGTCAACCACCACGTCACCGGCAACCTCCTGGACCTGGTCACGCCGTTCGGCCTGCTCGGCGGTCTCACCACCCTCGGGCTGTTCGCCTACCACGGCAGCGTGTTCGTCGCCCTGCGCGCCGACGGGGAACTGCACCGGCGGGCCCGGCGCATCGCCACCGAGCTGACCGGGCCGGTGGCCGTGGTGACCATCGCCTTCCTCGCCTGGAGCTTCCACGAGCGTCACACCCCGGTGAGCGTGGCCATGTCGGTGGTGCTGGTCCTGGCCTTCGTGGCGTCGGCGGCGGCGAACGGAGCCGGCCGACCGGGCTGGGCGTTCGCGGCCAGCGCCCTCGTGTCCCTGGGCGCCCCCGTGTTCGTGCTGTCGTCGCTGTGGCCCTACGTGATCCCGGCCCACAACGTGGAGGCCTGGTCGCTCACCGTCCAGCAGGCCAGCTCCAGCCACTACACGCTGGTGGTCATGACCGTGGTGGCTTTGATCTTCACCCCGGTGGTCATCGCCTACCAGGCCTGGGCCTACTGGGTGTTCCGCTCCAGGGTCACCGACGCGGGCGCTCCCCGGCTGCCCCGGCCGGCGCCGGGCCGCTCGGCCAACGACGCCTACCTGGTCATCCCCGGCGGCGGCGACGGCCGTCCGGCCGCACCGGGGGGGACGGGTGGGTCGGCGCCGGCCGGGGGGCCGGCGGGGTCTGGGGGGCCGGCCGGGGCTGGGGGGCCGGCGGGGCCTGGGGCGGCGGGAGCTGGGCCGGCGGGAGCTGGGGAGTCGGCGGGGCCGGCGGCCGCACCAGCCGGCCCCGCCGACGGCACCGGGGAGGGCACCGGGGAAGGCGGATCCCCGGCCCAGCCCGCCGATACCCGCAGCTGACATGAGACGAATGATCCTTCGGCGGCGACCGGTGCCGGAACCGGCCGTGGGGCGGCCGGCCGCCGCCGGGGGGCCGGTCGACCCCCGCCTCCTCCGGCGGGCACCGGCTCTCCGACGGGCCCTCGCCGGCTTCACGGCGATGGCGGCCATCGGCTCGGTCGCCACAGTGGCGCAGGCCTCGGCGCTGGCCGCGGCCATCGCCGCGGTGCTGGTCCACCACCGGCGGCTGAACGACGTGGCCGTCCCGTTGGCCGTGCTCTTCGCCGCCATGGTGGTGCGGGCGGCGCTGGCCGGGGCCGGCGAGTGGCTGGGCCAGACCACCTCGCTCGCCGTGCGTTCCGGCCTGCGCAGCGACCTGCTGGCGGCCGTCGGTCGGGCGGGCGGCCAGACCCTCGACCCGGAGGACCGGGGCCGGATCGCGGCGGCGGCATCGTCGGGCATCGACGCCCTGGACGGCTACCTGACCCGGGCGGTGCCGGCCGTCGCCGCGGCGATGGTGACACCGCCTCTCCTGCTGGCCGCCATCGGCTACACCGACTGGCTGGCACTGGTGCTGCTGGCCGTCACCCTGCCCCTGGTGCCGGTGTTCATGGCGCTGGTGGGCATCATGACCAAGCGGCACATGGACCGCAGGTGGGAGCAGCTGGCCCGGCTGTCGGGCCAGTTCCTCGATCTCCTGGAGGGGCTCACCGCCTTGAAGATCTACGGCCGCAGCCGGGCGCAGGTCCGCGCCGTGCGGGACGGAACCGACAGCCTGCGCCGCCAGACGCTGGCCACCCTGCGGGTGGCGTTCGTGTCGGGTCTGGTGCTGGACCTGCTGGCCACGCTGTCGGTCGCGCTGGTGGCGGTGACGGTGGGCCTGCGCCTGGACAGCGGGAAGGTGGGGCTGGCGGCGGCGCTGACGGTGCTGCTGCTGGCGCCCGAGGTGTTCGCCCCCATCCGGGCGGTCGGAGCCCAGCACCACGCCACCGAGGAGGCCCGGGCGGTGATCGGGACGGTGATGGGGTTCCTCGACCGGGCCGGGGCGGTGGCCGAGACCGGGGCGGAGCCGTTCGTGCTCAGCGCCGACCACTCCGGCGTGGTGGCCCGGCTGCGAGGGGTCGAGGTGGGGTACCCCGGCCGGGACGCGCCGGCGCTGGCCGGCGCCGACCTGGACATCCGGGCCGGTTCTCTCACCGTGCTGACCGGGCGGAGCGGAGCGGGCAAGACCACCGTCCTGTCCGTACTGCTCGGCCGGGTACAACCGGCAGGCGGGTCGGTGACCGTCGGCGCCGCCGACCGCGACCGGCCGGCCGCCGACGCCTGGCTGGCGAACGTGGCCTGGCTGCCGCAGCGGCCCCGGCTCACCTCGGCCGACGTGGCCGCCGAGGTCCGCCTGGGCGATCCCGATCTGGGCGATGCCGACCTTCGAGCGATACTCGCCCGCTGCGCCACGCCCGACGCCACCACCGCGCTCGGCGAGGACGGCCGCTCGGTGTCGGCCGGGCAGCGCCGGCGGGTGGCGCTGGCCCGGGCCCTGGCCCGGGCGGAGCGGGTCATCCGCCTCGGCGGTGTCCCGCTGGTGCTCCTCGACGAGCCGACCGAGGACCTGGATCCGGAGACGTCGGGGGTCGTTCTCAGCGTGATCGCCGACCTGGCCGGGCGGGCGGCGGTGGTGGCGGCGACCCACGATCCGGCCCTGACGGACCTGGCCGACGTGGAGGTGGAGGTCACCGGCGGCCGCCTGGCCGGCCGGCCCGGGCGGGGGGCTCGGGGCGGGCCCCGCACCCGGGTCGGGCTGGGCGTGCCGGCGGGGCTGGGCGGGCCGGCGGCCCTGGGCTTGCCGGGGGGGCCGGCGGTGGCCGCCCGGGTCGAGGCGCCGCTCGGCGCACAGCCGGCGCCCGGGCCGGCTGA
>JAKAXG010000082.1 GCA_021827225.1 Actinomycetes bacterium
GTGGGCCGGCCGGCGAGCGGGGCCCTCTCCTGACCCCAGGCCACGAAATCCGTGACCGGCCATCCCTGCTCCTGCTCCACCGCCTGGAGGGCGTAGGCGAAGTCGAGGGCGGTGCGGGGCCGGCCCTCCGGCTGCTTCGACAGCGCCCCCTCGAGCAGGTCGGAGAGGCTGAGGGGGATGTGCTCGGCCCGCAGCGGCCGGACCGGGTCCCGCAGGATGCGCAGGATGACCGAAGCGGGAGCCTCGTTGTCGAAGGTGGCGAACGGCGCCTGACCGGTGAGCATCTGGTACATGGTGGAGGCCAGGCCGTAGATGTCGGTCGCCGGGGACAGATGGTGGCCTTCGAGCATCTCGGGGGCGGCGTGGAGGGTGGTGAAACCGAACACCCCGGCGGTGGCCTGGGCCGATGCCTGCAGCGCCGCCACCCCGAAGTCGGCCAGGGCCGGCTCGCCGAAGTTGGTCACCAGGATGTTCTGCGGCTTCATGTCGCGGTGCAGGAAGCCGTTGCGGTGGGCGGTCTCGAGGGCCCCGGCGATCTTCACGCCCACCCGGACGGCCTCCTCGGCGCCGAGCGGTCCCGAGGTGCGCACCTTGGACGCCAGCGAGCTCCGGCACAGTTCCAGGACGAGGACCGGCCGGCCGTCGGAGGTGGTCGACGGTCGGTAGAGGGTCACGATGTTGGGGTGGTCGCTGACCTGGGCGAGGGCCTGGATCTCCTGGTGGAAGGTCTCGATGAGGTGGGCGTGGATGGTGTCCACCTTGAGGATCTTCAAGGCGACCGGCCGGCCGGTTTCGGTCTCCACCGCCCGGTACACGGTGGCGAACGCTCCCCCGCCGATCTCCTCCAAGCCCTCGTAGCCGGGCAGGACGGCTGCCGACGGTGCCGGCTTCGCCTTGCGGAACGCCACGGCCGAGAAATTACTCGCCGGTAGCGCCGGCCCGACGGGACCGGTCGGAAGGGTACGGGCGGCGGGGGGCGCTGCCCACCACCAGCAGCGAGCGCAGCCGGTCCCGCCGGTCGAGCCGGGCCGCCACCCGGGTGTGGATGGTGCGGGTGGTCTCCCACGCCTGGCGGGCGGATTCCGCGGCAACCGGCTGGGCGACGGAGAACATCGCCTGGTCGGCGATGGTCGCCACCACCCCGGCCGGCTCGGCCAGGTCCGGGCCGAAGTGGTCGGCGACGTCGGCGGCCACCTCGGTGTTCGTGGCGCCCGCCCGGGGGCGCATCCCGGCCCGGTCCAGGCCGTCGAGCAGCTCCAGCCAGGCGCCCACCGCCATCTCGTTCGGATCGTCGGACCGCCGGGTGCGGCGCCTCCACGCCCGCCGGGCGGCGGCCTGGCCCGGGCCGGCGACGCAGGCCAGGATCAGCCCCGCCAGGACCACCACCAGTGGCAGCACCCAGGCCGGGGTGTGGGATCGGTGCGGGAGCCGGACACTGCTCTTCGGCGCCAGGGCGTGCCCACCGAAGACCTGGTTGCGGGGCACGGCGTTGGCCTGCCGGGGGGGCAGTGTGGTGGAGGGGGCCTGGACCGACTCCGGCGGCGGGGCGGCCGCCGCGGTGGTGGCGTCGGGGGTGGGGTCGGCCACCACCCATCCCACGCCGGCCACCGGCACCTCGGCCCAGGCCCAGGCCTGGCGGCTGGTCACGCTGTAGGTGCCCGCCGGCAGAGCGGCACCGGTCGACCCGGCGACCAGGCGGTAGCCGGTGACCATGCGGACCGGCACGCCCAGGTAGCGGGCGGTCATGGCGAAGAAGGTGGCGAACTCCTCGGGGGTGGCGGCCCGGTCGACGGTCACCGCGTTGATGACCGCCGACAGGGAGGTGCCGGCCGGGGCCTGGGCGGGCGGGCCCTTCGCCGACCGGCTGGAGGGGGCGGCCAGCGACGGGTCGATGCGCTTCTCCTTGGCGTGGAGCACGCTCAGCTCGTCCTGCAGGAAGGCCACGGTGGGGGCCGGCCGTTCACCGGTGAGCCCGGCCAGGAAGCGGAGGGCGGTGGCCAGGGCGGTCGAGGTGTTGGGCGGGAGGGTCGACGCCGCGGCGGGCGCGGCGGCCGGGTCGATGCCGTCCGCCGCGGGGAGGCCGGAGAGGGTGACCGACGGCGCCTCGGAGACCACGGTGTAGCGCCGCGCCGCCGCCGACTGGGGCAGGAGCATCCCGGTCGCGGCGTCGGCGACCACCGGGGTGCCGGCCACGGAGACCGGCCGGTCGAGGGCGGGCAGCAGCGGCTCGGGTGGCGTGGCGGTGATGTCGATGCTCTGGACCACGGGGGCGTCGTCCACGGTCGCCACCGCGGCCGCCGGTTGCGGGACCCGTCCGCCCGTGGGGTCGAACGTGGCCGTGAACTGCCAGTGGGCGCCGTCGTAGGAGTCCATCTCGGCCATGGCCAGGTAGCCGGTGGACGGCTGGCCCAGCCGGACCGTCAGCTCGGGCCGGGGCGGCTGGTGGGGCCGGCCGTCCCGGAGCCTGGCCATGACCCCCACCGGGTCCACCACGGGCGGCAGGGCCAGCGGCGGGCGGCGGTGCACGGCGGCGGGGCGGGCGGACAGGACCGGCACGGCCGGGGCGGCGGCAGCCAGGGCGACGGCGACCGCCGCGGCCGCCGCCACCCCCGCGGCCAGGGGACGGAAACGCAACCAGGCGCCGGTGTCGCCGGTGCTCTCCTCGGCGGGTGCCGCCTGCCGGTGGCGGAGGGTGGCGGCGGCGGCCAGGACGGCCAGCAGCACGGGGGCGCCCCACCGGTCGTGGGTCGGCGCCGCCGAGGCGACGGCGAAGGACAGGGCGTAGAGCAGAAGGGGTACCGCCAGGGCGGCCCGGCCCCGGCGGGATCCGGCCGACCGGAGGAGGATCTCGCTGCAGGCCCCGGCGCTGAGCCATACCAGCACGGTGAGCGGCGCCAGGGTGGCGAGCCCCCCGCCGATGGGCAGGGTCTCGGTGAGCACCCGGTTCGGGCCGTGCTCGAGGGCCCGCAGGACGTCCCCGGGATGGAAGCCGGAGGCGGCCACCAGGAGCAGCACCAGCACGGCCAGGGACGCCCCGTAGGAGACCGGCGGGCCGACCCGGAACGCGCCCACCGCCACCACGGCGACGAGAGCGGCGCCGCCGGCGGCCGCCGCCAGCACGGCCGGGGCGGAGGCCACCTGGTAGGCGGGAAGGGCGGCCAGGCCGGCGACGAAGCAGCCGGCGGCGGCCAGGGCGAGGGGGGCGACCGGTCCCAGGCGGGCGGCCAGACCCGCCGACCGGCGCAACACCGCCAGCGCGGCGGCGGTCACCGGGACATCCCGCCGTTCCAGCGTCGGGCCAGTTCGTCGGCGCTGCTGGCCTCGACGACCACCAGGCCGGGCTGCACCGGGACCCGGCCGGGGCGGTCGACCATCGAGATGACGATCACCCGGTCGAAGCGCCGGCGCAGCGCCGCCGCCATCGGCAACGTCGCCGGGTCCAGGCTGCCGGTGACCACGACCAGGGCGGTCCCGCCCCGGTCGCGCCTGAGAAGGACCAGTTCCGCCTCCAGGGAGCCGCCCGGGTCGGGCGCCACCGAGGTGAGGTGGTCGACGATGGGGGTGGGGTCGCGGTGGGCGGGGCCGCCCAGCCGGTCACCGGCGGTGGTCCGCAGCTGCACGGGGGCCTTGCCGGCCGACATGGACACCACGGCCGAGGCGGCCGCGTCCACCGCCTCCTCGAACGTCTCGGCCGAGTAGCGGGCGGGATCGAGGTCCAACAGGACGACGGTGTAGGGCTGGGCGGTGTCGACGTTGTGGCGGACGACCAGTCGGCCCACCCGGGCGGTGGAGGGCCAGTGCACGTTGCGCAGGTCGTCGCCCACCACGTACTCCCGCAGCCGGTGGAAGGTCACGGTCCCCTGGGGGGAGGTGTCGCTGGAGGGCCCCTCCAGGTTGCGGGATATGCCGGTCGGCAGCGGCCGCAGCTGGAGCAGGCGGGGGTGGACCGAGATCTGCTGCGGCGAGCCGAACCGCTGCACCGTCCGGCACAACCCGAAAGGGTCGGCGCGGGGCATCTCCACGGGGCCGACCTCGTAGGTGCCGCGGTCGGAGGTGGGCAGACGGTAGGTGCGCAGCCCGCTCTCCGCCCGCCGCAGCCGGGGCAGCCGGGCCGGGATCACCCGCTCGCCGAGGCGCTGCTCGATGGCCAGGGGGGCGAGCGTGCGGCGGGACAGGTTGGCGACGTGGATCACGGCGATGGCCGGCTGGCCTTTCTCCACCCGGGGTGGCTCCACCGCCCGCTCCAGGCTCAGCCGGGGCCGGCGCAGCACGTAGGCGAGCGAGCCGCCGAGCAGGACCAGCGCCCCGGCGCCGAGCACGGCGACCGGCTGCCAGTGCGCCACCACGCCCAGAACCAGGAAGGCGGCCCCGACGGCGGCGGCGCCGAACCCCAGACGGGTCACCGCAGCAGGGTGCGGGGCACCGGCACCGACTGCAGGGCCCGGGCCACCACGTCGTTCGGGGTGCGGCCCTGGATCTCGGCGTCGGGCCGGAGGATCACCCGGTGGGCGAGGGTGGACTGGGCCATGGCCTTGACGTCATCGGGGGTCACATAGGTCCGTCCGGAGGCGGCGGCGGCCACCCGGGCGGCCCGGAGGAGAGCCAGGCCGCCGCGGGGTGACACCCCGAGACGCACCTCGGGAAGGGACCGGGTGGAGGCGCAGAGGGCCACGATGTAGTTCTCGATGGCCGGGGCCACCTCCACGTTGCGCTTGACGAACTCCACCATGTCGAGCAGCTCGTCGCCGGTCATCACCGGCGACAGGGTGGCCACCGTGGCCTCGTCCTTCTCGCTGCGCAGCACCTCCGCCTCGGCCTCGGCGCTCGGGTAGCCGACCTCGATGCGCATCAGGAACCGGTCGAGCTGGGCCTCGGGCAGGATGTAGGTGCCTTCCAGGTCGATGGGGTTCTGGGTGGCCACCACCACGAACGGGCGCGGCACCCGGTAGACGGTGGCGTCGGTGGTGACGGTCCGCTCCTGCATCACCTCCAGCAGGGCCGACTGGGTCTTGGGAGACGCCCGGTTGATCTCGTCGCCGAGCACGATGTTGGCGAAGACCGGCCCCGGCCGGAAGCTGAACTGGGAGGTGGCCTGGTCGAACACCGACACGCCGGTCACGTCGGTGGGCAGGAGGTCCGGGGTGAACTGGATGCGGTTCCAGGTGAGGGCCACCGACGCGGCGATGGCCCGGGCCAGCGACGTCTTGCCCACTCCGGGAACGTCCTCGATGAGCAGGTGGCCCTCGGCCAGCACGCAGCTCAGGGCCGAGCGGACAACGGCGTCCTTGCCGTGCATCACACGCGACACGTTGTCGACGAGCCGTTCGAAGCGCTGGACGAAGCCCTGCATCGCCGGGCTGGTGCTCATGGGGTGTCCTTGTCTGTGGAAGGGGCGGGGTGGGAGGACGAGCGCGACCGCCGGCGCCGGAGGGCCGACGCCGCCCAACCCAGCCCCAGGGCGGCGGCGCTCCAGCCGATCACGGCCCGGGTCAGCGGGTCGGCCCGGGCGGCGGGCGGCACCGAGGCGGCCGCCAAGGCGGTGTCGGAGGGCGATCCGCCGGTGACGGCCGCGGACAGGCAGGGCAGGATCGTGGTGGGCGGGGCGGTGGTCGGCGGCGGCGCCGTGGTGGGCGGCGTGGTCGTGGTGGAGGACACGGCGGCGCCGTGCACGGTGGTGGCGGGGCCCGATGCGGTGGTCGTGGTGGTGGCCGGAGGGGCGGTGGTGGTCGACGACGGCGGCGGGCAGGGGGGGACGGTGGTGGTCGGGACCGTGGTGGTCGTGGTGGTCGTCGGTGCCGGCGTGGTCGTCGGCGGCGCCCCCGCCCCGCCCGGGCTGCCGGCGCTGACGTCGACCACCTGGCCCAGGTACTTGAACGAAACGGTCACCTGCACGGCGGAGGCGTCGGGGCACTGGGGCGGCAGCTGGAAGGTGTAGGGGAAGTTCGGCCCGGGGAGGCCCTGGTTGGTGGCGCAGAACGCCGCCGGCCCCTTGTCGAGGGCACTGCCGGAAGACACGGCCCAGTCGCCACCGGCGTTGAGGGGCCGGCCGCTGGTGCTGTCCACCTGCACCTGGTACGGCTGGCCGCCGAGGCCGCACACGAAGTTCGCCCGGCAGGTGCTGGTCACCGCCGAGGTGAAGCTGTAGGCCGGCTCGGACCCGATGTCGAACGCCGCGGTGAGCTGCGGCGAGGGGCCGCCGTAAGGGTCGGGCGAGGCGGTGTCGTTCAAGGTGAGCGACAGCTGGCAGGCGCCGCCGCTGTCCACCAGGTCCATGGGGTAGCTGAGGCGGCCGCCGGTGACGGGGCCGTCCGGCTCGGGGATGGCGGTGGACCCGCAGCTCAAGAGCACGCCGGTGGCGCTGAGCGGCCCGGCCGGCAGGTCGGCCGGGAAGGTCACGGTGGCCGTCCCCTGGTTGGGGTCGGCGGCCACCGCCGGCACCACGGTCATGCCGCCCTGCAGGTCCGCCGGCCACTGCAGCGTCTGGGAGAACGGGGCGCCGGTCACCGTCACCGCCGCCGCCGGGTGGCCGGCCGGGTACACCTCGACCGTGGGGGTGAACTGCTGGCCGGCCGGCAGCCCGGGCACGGTGACCTTGAGGGAGCTGGTGGGCCCCACCGTGGTCCCCCCGACGCTGTAGACGAACTCGGTCTCGGAGGGCAGGGTGCCGAAGTCCTCCACGGGGTTGCCCGAGGCGCTCACCTGCAGGGTGGCGGTGATGGTGCCACCGCTGGGGGTGCCCGCCCCGGAGACGGCGATGGCGCTGGCGTCGGGTTTCTTCCAGGCCTCGGTGCAGGAGTGGTCCGAGGTGGGGTTGCCGGCCAGGCCGGAGGCCAGGGTGCCCTCCACGGAGAACGAGAGGGACTCACCGAGCAGCCCCAGGTTGTCGCTGTTGATGGTCACCGAGTCCGACCCGCCCGCCACCGACACCGACGGCGGCGACCCCACGTAGCTGCCGCCGCACGCCGAGCCGATGACCGTCCACTGGTCGGCGGGCACCACGCAGTTGGGGTTGACGGTCTCGCTGCACGGCTTCCACGAGACCACCCAGTTCCCCTGGCCGTCGGCGGTGGTGGTCACCGACAGCGGCGGGTCGGGCCCCCGGGCCGGGGTGTTGAAGGTGGTCGGGGTGGACGGCGTGGACTGGGCGTTGATGTAGGCGGTGACCACCACCTGGTAGGTCGTGCCCGGGCGCAGGCCGGTGAAGAGGTACTGGTTCTGGCCGTACACCAGCCGCTCCGGTGAGCGGGGCTGGTGGCCGCCGGAGAGGGCGGTCAGCGTCACCGTCCACGACGACGGCTCGCAGTCGGTCTGGTCCAGCAGCTGGTAGGACCAGGCGATCAGCGCCGCCTGGGAGGACGGCGTTACGGAGGTGATCTGGGGGACGTACGGCTTCTGGGTGGTGTTGGCGCAGGTCACCTGCTGGCTGACCGGCTGCACCACCGGCACCGGCCGGGGGGCCGAGGCCGGGCCGGAGGTGGACGATCCGCGGGACTTGCCGGCCTTCCCGCCCTTGGCGGTGGTCGGGGTGGTGGCGTTGAGGTCGGCCGGTCCGGTGGTGCTCACCGCCACCGCCGCGCTCTTGTCGACCACCACCGGGGAATGGGAGCCGTCGGTGAACACCACCACCGCCTCGAGGCTCTGGGGGTTGTTGAACACCACCCGGGACCCGTCGCCCAGCACCTGGGCCCCCACGAAGTTGTCCTTCTCCTGCTTGCTGCGCAGCGGGTAGAGAGGGGCGCCGCGCACCGGGGCCATGTGCCCGTTGGCCGGGTCGACGGTCCACAGCGTCGGCTGCGGCGACACCGACTGGTCGAGGGTGTAGAGGAACCCGTGGGAGAGGACGGGCACCACCGGGTTGGAAGCGGGGCCGAGGGCGGACAGCGGGTAGGGGCCGGCCGTCCGCCCGCTGGGGGCGGCGCCGAAGAGGTCCCAACCGGAGCTGAGCCGGGCGAGGAACCACCGGGTGGTCGCGGCCCCCGAGACGGGGACGATCCGGGTGGCGCCGGCGGTGCCGGGCAGGCGGACCACCACCGCCCGGGCCGGACCGCCGGCGCCGAAGAACCGCACGGTGCCGGGCTCGGCCAGCGCCGCCCCGCCCGGGGCGGCCTCGACCGCGGCCGTCGAACAGGAACCGGCCAGCCGGTCGCCGATCGCCATCGCCAGGCCGTTGCGGGCGGTCGCCGAGGGGGTCAGGCGGTCCAGCCGGCATGTCGAACCGGCGTCGACGAGGGCCCACATGTCGGCGCCGGAGACGGCGGCCGCCCCGGGACGGAGGTCGACGCGCCCGCCGAGCGAGGCGAACCCGAGCGGCGGCACGCCGGCGCCCGGCGCGCCGCGGGCGGCTTCGGAGACCGTCTGCTGGCCGACCAGCGACACGGTGGAGCGGGTGGCCGAGCGCAGGATGTAGGCGTCGTTGCCGCTGGCCAGGCCCTCGGCACCGGTGAGCCCGGGCAGCGACCCCAGCCCCACCCCCGGCCCCTTGGGATCGGTGACGTAGTCGTCGGGCTCCAAGAAGTTGAACGCCCCGGTCCGGCGGTTGACCAGCACCGTCCCCCCCGAGACCGCCACCGGCTGCACGTCCCCGTAGCTGGTGGCGCCCACCTGGGCGTCGACCCCCTGCAGGCGGACGGTGATCTGGGCGGTGGCCACGTCCAGCACGGTGAGTGGCCGGGAGTCCTCGAGCACCCGCGACCCGCCGAACAGCCGGGGGTGCTCGGCCGCCGCCGGGCGCCCCGACGCCGCCGACCAGAGCAGGCCGCCGAGCAGGACCACCACCAGGGCCACCCCGGCGAGCGTCCCGCCGGGACCGAACGCCAGGTCCCGGCCGGCCGACCGGCCGGGCTGGCCGAAGCGGGGCTTCGGGCGGGGTCCGTCTGCCCCGTTCGTCGGTAGGTCGGTCATGGCAGGTCAGGGAGCGCCGTCTGGCCCCCGGGAAGATACCTGATCAGGGCAAACAGTTTGTTTTGACCAGTTCCGACAACCACAGGGCGCTCCCTTTTGGACGCCTTGCGAAGGTCGCCCGGTCGACCTCCACCAGCCCGAAGCGGGGCCGGTACCCGAACGCCCACTCGAAGTTGTCCAGCAGCGACCAGTAGGTGTAGCCCTCCACCCGGATACCGTCGCCGATCACGGCCAGGACGCCCTCCAGGGCGGCGGCCACGAACTCGATGCGCTGGGCGTCGTCGGTGCCGATGCCGTTCTCGGTCACCCACAGCGGCAGCCGGCCGCCGGTGACCTCCCACGCCCGGCGCAGGCAGGCTTCGAGGGCGCCCGGCCACAGTTCGTAGCCCATGGGCAGGACCGTCACCCCGGGCCGGGGTCCCAGCCAGCCGTCGGGGCCGATCACCATGCGGGTGTAGGTCTGCACCCCCAGGAAGTCGTCGCCGTCGGTGGCCCGGAGGAACACGTCCTCGTGGACCTCCCGCAGGTGGCGGGCACGCTCCTCGCCCCCCTCGGCGGGCTGGTAGTCGGTCATCGAGAGGGTGAGCCCGACCGGCACGCCCGGGGCGGCGGCCCGGACCGCCTCCACCGCCCGGCGGTGGGCCGCCACCAGGTTGGCGGTGACCCGCTCGGCCGCCGCCTGGTCGGCCCGGCCGGGCGGGAAGATGCCGAGGGCGTAGCCCATGGTGGCGACGATGTTCGGCTCGTTGAGGGTGCACAGCCGCCCGGCGGAGTCGGCGAGGGCCGCGGCGGCCCGGTGGCAGAACCCGGCGAAGCGGTCGACGGCCGCCCCTTTTTCCCAACCTTCCATGTCGGCCAGCCAGGCGGGGGTGGTGAAGTGGTGCAGGGTCACCACCGGCTCGATCCCCCGGTCCCGCAGGGCGTCGCAGATGCGCCGGTAGTGGTCCATGGCGGCCGTCGACCACTCCCCCGGCGCCGGTTCCAGGCGGCTCCACTCCAGCGAGAAGCGGTAGTGGTCGAAGCCCAGCCCGGCCACCAGGTCGACGTCCTCGGGCCAGCGGTGCCACGAGTCGCAGGCGTCGCCGCTGGGCTCGACCACCCCGGAGCCGGGCGTGTGCTCCCAGCGCCACCAGTCGTTGTTGGTGTTGCCGCCCTCGATCTGGTGGGCCGCGGTCGCCGTCCCCCAGCGGAAACCTTCCGGGAAAAAGGAACTCGCCATGCGCCTGACCCCTCCTCCGACGGCCCGGGCCGTCCGGCCGGCCAGGCGGTGGAGCATAGCGGGCAGCGCCCGGGACTAGTCGGGGCGGGCTAGTTGCGTACGAATACGCTTTCCGGGGGTATGTTTGGTTCGGGCTACCCGCAGCGGGTAACTCCAAACCGGCCAAGCATGAACGACCCGGAGGGTCCGGGAGCTCGCACGCGGCGGGAGGTAGTGGTTTTGACGACGGCGTCGTCCCTCATCAGGGAGTGGGATCTGTTGCAGCAGTGGGTGATGCCCCCACTTCTCGACGTCGCCCCTGATCGGGCCCCGCAGGTGTGGACCTTCGGCCCGGCCGAGGACGCCGTGGCCCTGGCGCTCGCCTACCATCACGCCTGGGGGGACTGCGAGACCGCCGACATCGAGGTCTTCCTCTCCGGTCGGTCGGCCCCCTCGGAGCGGGTGCACTTCGGCCTGGCCGACGTGCGCTGCCTGCCCCAGGAGCGACGCCGGCGGGCCTTCCTTCGGGAGGACCGCCACTACGTCCCCACCC
>JAKAXG010000083.1 GCA_021827225.1 Actinomycetes bacterium
CAGTCGTTGCTGGCGATGATCCGCTCCACCAAACTGCGAAGCGGCTGGTACATGGCGTCTTCGAGCCAGACCCGCTTGCAGCCGTCGTCATGGTAGTCATCGACCGCTCCTTCCGCTTCGAGCAGGTAGGTGACGATGTCCTGGGCATGGCGCATCCGGTCGAACGCCTCGAATGTGTAGACGTTGCCGAGGGTGTCCGAGAGCGCTTCGCGCTGGGCGACTGCGAAGGCCCGGAACAGCCCGTACTCCGCGTAGGACCAGACGCGGTAGTGACAGGCTACGACCTCGTGGAACCAGACGGGGTCCATGCGGTTGAACGTGTCGGAGCAGATGGCGTCTTGGACGGCGCGCTCGATCGATCGCTCCTGCTCGGCCTGCATTCGCACGTAGGTTCGCTGCCATTGCATGGCCGGGTCCCTGAAGGCGAACCAGTCCGGGTGCACCAGCTCGGTGGAGTCCGGCGTCCACGGCGGACGTCCCTCTTTGGTCAGGAGGAACCAGCCCTCACCGAAGTGCTCAGGAGCCGGCTGGGTGTAGCAGGTCACGGCCTCGTACTCCGACAGCCGTCGGCGCATCGGCTTGATGTAGGTGAAGTCTCGGGGCGCCTTCGCCGGCGCCCCAGGGGTGGCGGTGGACATCAGGCGGTGGCCCAGTCCGAGGTGGCGCTCTTCAGGGGATCCTTGATCTCGTACCCCCAAGCGGCCACGTCGTCGATGGTCCACATCTTTTCCGGATCCAGCGACGGCTGGGCGACGAGCGTCTTGCCGTCCGGGCGCAGCAGGCCGGCTTCGACGATGAACTGGTCGATGGAGTAGCCGTCGTAGCGCTCGAAGAAGGTGACACTGTTCTCGTAGCGCTGCGGAGCGGTGAAGAACAGGTGCTCGCAGCCGTCGCTGCAGAAGGCGTGGCGGCGACCCCCGTGCTCACGTATGCGCACCTGGTTGATCTCCGGGCGGGGGAAGATGCAGGGCATCTGGCAGACCCGGCACAGCGGGGGAAGGTTCTCGAACATGAGCAGAGGATTGGCCCCCGAAGCGGGATCGGCCATCTCCTGGAACCCCTCCCAGAAGAATCCGAAATGGTCGTACCACCCGGGGTACTTGTTCTCGAACCATTCCATGTCGGATCCGGTCATGGGGTCGAAACGCCAGAAGGCCAGTGGCCAAGCGGCGAAGGCCAGCATGGCAGCCGAGTGATGGGCCCATTGGACCGCTTCCTGCGCGTCCGGATACCACCGCGGGACCTTCAGCCCGAACGGCTCGAGCTTGCCGATGTAGGAGCCGACCCAGTCTTCGTGGATCCACTCGGTCCACTTCTCCAGGTAGCTGTTGCCTCTCGTCTTCTGGAAGTAGTCGTAGACGGTCCCGAGGAAGGGGTCCAAGAAGCGGTGCTGGCGCCAGAACGCCTCGTCGAAGTCCTCCTGGAGGTAGTCGAGGTTGTCGGGGTTGGACAATACGGCGGCGAGCGTCGCGTACCCGTTGGCCATGTGGCGGGCTTCGTCGGATTGGATGCTCAGGAACACTGACGGGGTCGCCTGGTCGCCATTGACAGCAGCGATCTCGGTCAGGGTCACGAAGATCGGGTTCGTGTAGGCGGTCTCGGCCACCACCTGGAGGTTGAGCGCCCCGGCGATGGGGTCGCCGTTGAAGAACCCCTCGAGCGCGGCACGTCCGGCATAGTTGAAGATGTTGGTCGCTCGAGCCTTGTGGCACAGGTTGAACCCGGCCGGATCAGGGGCATGCTTGGCCATGTACCGGGAGAGGTAGGTCTCTTGGTTGGTGTGGCGGACCTCGTCGATCATCTGCGCCATGTACCCCTGCCGCAATTCGGCGTTCTCAATGGAGTCGACGAGCTGGCCACAGCACTTCTGGGCCGCATACTCGCCGAAGTTGGCAACCGGCAGCGCCACCTTCATGATCTCGATCCATCGCTGTTCGGCCTTGGCGGTGCTGCCGGTGCGGGCGAGGGCGTCCTCGAGCGCGCCGTACTGGCGGTCGTCCTTCTCCTGCTCCATCGAGACGTAATCCCGGATCAGATGACGGAAGGGATCCTTGGTCTTCGCCGGGATCTTGTACCTGCTGGGGTAGCGAGTCGGCTTGTCGGCGTACGACCACTCCCAGTCGAAATCCTTGACCCGCTCGTGACCCTGCGTGAGAGAGCCCATCTTTGCATCCTCCCCTTCCGCCTCATGGCGGCGTTCGTGCCAGCGTCTTGGGATCCGTTGGCGGCCCAGCACCTGTGTGCCTAGAAGTATTAGTAGGATGGGCTCGGCTCGACAATGTCGATACCCACGAAATCGGCCTTCTCTCTTGGGGGATCACACGAACGGGACCGGGACCGCTACTAGCGGCGACACCGCCACCCACATGGCGCTCGTGGTAGAGCCGTACGATGTCGCCTCCGCGGTCGCCGACCTGGTCGCCGACGGCTTGGCCGCCGAGGAGCGCGCCTTGGTCGTATACCGGGACCCGATGAGCTCGGTCGCCATCGAGTTGGCGTTGGAGGAGCGCAAGCTGAGCCTGTCCCCCATGGGGGCAGCGGTGGAGCTCGTGCACCGCAGCGGCGGCAACCCGGCGCTGATCGCGGCGGCGCAGCGCACCCAGCAGCACGCAACCGGCGGATTGCGCGTGATCATGCTCGACCCCTCCCTGCCCCCCGACCCACAGGGCGACTGCGGGTCGGTGGTGGGTGTCGTGGGAGGGCCGCTCCGCTGCATCTGCGTCATCACTTCGCCCTGCCAGGTCGACCGGCTCCGCCAGATCCTGCTGGCCCACGAGGAGGTCACCGCCTTCGGCGTACGCGCCGCGCTCGACTCCCGCGAGGGGCGGCTGCTCGCGCTCGATCTGCTTCTCGGCTTCGCCCACCGCCTCGAGGACCTGGTGGGGTTCACCGCTTTGGGTCCAGACGCCGTGGGCGACACCGCCACCTTGAGCACCCTGGTGGAGCGGCATCGGGCGCGGCTCTTGGACCGGCGACAGCTGACCAAGGCCCGCAGCGAGGCAACCACC
The DNA here is from genome assembly GCA_021827225.1 of Actinomycetes bacterium. Next base: position 3,009 of record JAKAXG010000083.1, read on the forward strand.
GAGCGCCATCGGCGCGCCTCGCTCGGTCGCTCCGGCGTGGACAGCGACGCCCGAGAGCCCTCCGAGGAGTCCCTGGCGGGCGCCGACGGGGACCTCTCCGCCATGCTGCACGTGGCGGCGCGCTCATTGGGCCACGCGGTGCTGCTCGAGGACCCGGCGTTCCGTCCCCTGCACTGGGCGGGCTGCCCGACCTGCCCCCCGGGTCTGGCCGAGGTCATGACCCCCGGGCGACTCCGACGGCTCGCCGACACCCTCTCGGCCGGTCAACCGGTACCGGTCCGGCTCGGCACACCGGACAAAGGGGCTCGGCTGGTGACCCGGGTGGGGCGAAGCAGCGCCCTGGGGTATCTGTCGATCCTCACCAGCAACGCCCTGCCCGAGGCCCGTGGACTCCTGCTGCAGCTGACACCGATGCTGGCGGCGGGCCTCCGTCCCCAGAGATCACTCACCCGGCTGCTGGACGAGCTCGGCACGCAGGCCGTGAGCATGCTCGTGGCGGGAATGCTGCATCCGGCCACCGCCGAGGCCGTCTCGCGGCACCTGCAGTGGCCCACTGCGGGCCGGGTGGCGGCCGTACTGCCACCCCCGGACAGCGGGGATGACAACTCTCTGCTTGCTCTTTCCAAGCAGCTGCGCGAGGTGGCAGGACCGACCGGGGTCCATGACGGAGCCGTCGCGGTGTTGATCGGACCGGACCCGCCGGCCTCCGACCGGCTGGCCGCCTGGGTCTCTCACACCGACCAGCCCCGCCTGCACGTGGGGGTTGGCGAGCCGGCCGCCACCCCCGGCGACGGTCCGCTGTCGTTCAAGCAGGCGACATGGGCGGCCCGTATGGCGCTCGCTACCGGGCGGCAGAACCTCTGCTTCGAGGATCTGGCCATCTACCGGCTCCTACTGCCGGGACGGGAGGTCGGGGACCCGGCGCTCGAGGAGCCGATCCGTCGCCTCGAGGAGGCCGAGCCGGACCTCGGCTTCCCGGCGGTCCAAACCCTGGCCGCCTACCTCGACAGTGGCTGCAGCCCGCGCCTGGCCGCCCAGCGGCTCAACGTGCACGTCAACTCCCTCGCATACCGCCTACAGCGGATCGCCTCGGCGGCCGGGATGGATCTGCGCGACCCCGAGGCACGCTTCTCCACCCAGCTGGCCCTGCGCATGCGCCTCGCCCGCCGGCTCCTGGAAAGCGGGTAGGGGCCCCGGTCGCCGGCTCTGCTACTTGTACGCGGCGAACGCCCGGCCGAAGGTCTCCCGAGCGATGACGCCCTTCATGATCTCCGGCGTTCCGTCGCCGATCTCCAGCCCGATCACGTCGCGTAGACGCTGGGCGAAGGGTAGGTCGGCGCCGTAGCCGGACCATCCGTGCAGCAGGAGGCATGCGTGGATCGCCTCCACGGCGTGCTTGGGACCGAGGAACTTGGCCATGGCAGCCTCGGTCGTATGGACCTCGCCGGCGTCGGCACGCGCCAGAGCTTCGAAGGCCACCAGTCGGGAGGCGTGGAGCATGGCAAGGTGCTCCGCGACCTGGAACGCCACCGCCTCGTGGGTGGCCAGAGCCTTCCCGAAGGTCTTCCTGTGCTTGGCGTACTCGACGGTCTCGTCGATCGACTGGAAGGCACAGCCGATGCACGCCAAGGCGATGATCGCCCGGTTGAAGTCGAAGGCAGTCATCGCGTGAAGGAACCCCACGCCTTCCTCACCGATCTGGTACCGGCCCGGCACCCGCACGTCGTCGAAGAACAGCGATCCCCGCTGGCTCAGATGCCCCCCGGCGCTCGGATACACCCGGCGCGACACCCCGGGCAGGTCCAGCGGCACGAAGATCGAGCTGATGCCGCGCGCCCCGGGCCCCCCGCTGCGGGCGAAGACGACACAGGCGTCGGCCATGCCGGCGAAGGTGATGGAAGCCTTCTCACCGTTGATGACCCAGTCATTCCCGATCCGCCTCGCGCTCACGGCCAGGTTGGCGGCGTCAGAGCCGACCCCCGGCTCGGTGAGCCCGAACGAGACGAGGGCGTCGCCCGCCGCCAGATCTGGGAGCCACCTCTGTTTCAACTCGTCGTCGGCCGATCGGAGCAGTTCGGCGGCGATGGTGCCCAGCTGCAGGAAATAGCTGACGTTGAAGTCGCCACGCGACAGCTCCTCGGCGGCGACGCCGAGGGACACGTAGCTGCCCGAAGCACCGCCGTACTCAGCTGGGATCCGGATACCCAGTACTCCCAGCTCCCCCAGTTCGCGCAGACGGTCACGGGGGAAGGGCTCGCGCTCCCAGGTGGGATAGTCACCCAGCAACTTCTCGAGCGCGAACTGCCTGCACGTCCGGAGAAGCAGCTCGTCGTCGGGGTCCAACGTGAAGCGCATGTGACGCGTCCTTTCTCACTCGGGAGATCCCACCCGACGGGGACGGAGCCTGGTGGCGGTCGAGACCCCCCGCAGACCCGACCGTGAACGCACGCTAACATAGCGTGGCATGCAACCAGGGAGCCCTCTCGCGGCCATCATCGGTTCGTGCGAGTTGGATCCGGGCCGACTGGGCCGCTCGTTCCTCGACCTGCACGTGGAGGCGGCTCTGGGTGCCCTCGCTGACAGCGACGTAGGCGCGGACGCCATCGACGGGCTCATCTGTGTCGGGGACATGATGGGCGCTTCCCCAGAGCACCTCTTCCTGTCCGAGGCGATCCAGGACTACCTGTGCCTTCGCAACCTCAGGCTGCAGGCGGGGGTCCAACTCGGCGGCGGCAGCCATCTGGCGATGCTCGCAGCAGCGACCCGGGCGGTGCTCGACGGAACCTGCCAGCGGGTCTTGTGCGTCTCGGCCGGCACCTTTCCTGCCATCCGGGACGTCGGTCGCCGGCTGATGACCAGCGTCTGTCATCCCGACTACGAACTGCCCTTCGCCCCGTCGATACCCACGCTCTACGGGCTGATCGCCCAGGCCTGGCTCGACGCGACCGGACAGAAGCGCGACGTGCTGGCAGAGGTCGTAGCGGCCCAGCAGGCATGGGCCGTCGAGCATCCCGCAGCCATCGGCCGCGACGCCGGCCTCCTCAGCGCCGCCGACGTGCTCTCCGCCAGGCCGATAGCCGGTCCGTTCGGCTTCTACGACTGCTCCATACCTTGCGAAGGGGGGGGTGCGTTCGTTGTGTCCGCCCCAGATGTGGCGGCCCAGCACCCCCATCGTCGGGTCCATGTCATCGGAATGGGCGAAGCCCACAGCCACGGCTTCGTCACCTCCATGCCCGACCCATCCACCACCGCCGCCGTGGAGTCCGGGAAGCGGGCCTTCGCCAGGGCCGGCCGGCGGCCGGGCGACATCGACTTCTGTGAGCTTTACGACGCCTTCAGTTCGAATCCGGTCATGCTGCTCGAGGAGCTGGGGTTTGCCGAGCGGGGTGGCGGCGCAGACCTGTACCGCAGCGGTCGTACTGCTCCGGGCGGAGACCTCCCGGTCAATACCAACGGTGGACTGCTGCGCTTTGGCCACTCCGGAACGGCGTCGGGCATATGCGGCCTGCTCGAGGCCCACGCCCAGATGACCGGGCGCGCTCGCGGTCACCAAGTGGAGCGGGCCGATTTGTGCCTGGTGCACGCCTACGGCTCCATGCTCTGCAGCCACGTCACCGTGATACTGGAGGCACAGTGAACTTGACCGGTCTGGCCGACGTGCGGGTGCTGCCGCGGGTGGACGACACGAACCGCCCGTTCTTCGCCGGCGCAGCGAGGGGGGAGCTTCTCCTCCCCTGCTGCGGGGCCTGCGGGCATGTGTTCTTCTACCCCCGTTCCGCCTGCCCACGCTGCCTTGCACCCGGGCCCGCTTGGATCCGGGGCAGCGGCAGGGGCACGGTGCGGGTTTCTGCGGTGGTGCACCGGCCGCCCTGGGACGATCTACCCCGCCGGACCCCCTACGTGGTGGCCCTCGTACAGCTCGAGGAAGGACCAACCATGCTCAGCACGGTGGAGGGGGTGGATCCGGGCTCGGTGGTTCCCGGGCTGGCGGTGACTGCCGCATTCGAGCGAGTCCGAGAAGACCTGGGGCTGGTACGGTTCACCGCCGAGGTTCCGCCCGCGGTAGGCGAAGCGATCTCGTGGGGAGAGGCCGACATTTAGCGCCCCCTGCTCGGACGCCGCTGGTGCGGCCCGACGATCGCTATCGGGCCGGCAGAGCGCAGCGAGCAACAAAGGGCCCCGGGTCAGCAAGATCTTGTTGAAAACGATAGGAGCTATACAGAAGTGGACTACAGCCGATACCAGCATCTGATCTTCGATCGCCCCCAGGACGGGGTGCTACTGATTACGATCAACAAACCGGAGCGCTACAATGCCACGGACGAGCGGCTCCATTGGGAATTGTCGCGGGTGTGGCTCGACGTCGACGACGACCCGGAGACCCGGGTCGCGGTCATCACCGGGGCCGGTAAAGCGTTCAGCGCCGGGGGTGACCTGGACATGATCGCGGGCCAGATCGGCGACTTCGACAAGATCTCGGCGATCATGCGCGAGGCCAGCGACATCGTTTACAACATCGCCGGCTGTTCGAAGCCGGTGATTTCTGCCATCAACGGCGTGGCGGTGGGCGCCGGCCTGGCGGTGGCCATGATGGCCGACATAAGCATCATGGCCGAGGATGCCCGCATCACCGACGGCCACTTGCGCCTCGGCGTCGCCGCCGGTGACCACGCCGCCATCATCTGGCCGCTTCTGTGCGGGATGGCCAAGGCGAAGTACTACCTCCTCACCGCCGAGTTCATCGACGGGCGCGAAGCGGAGCGCATCGGCCTCGTCAGCCTGTGTCGGCCGGCTGAGGAGGTCGTGCCTTCTGCGCTGGAAGTGGCCGCCAAACTGGCTGCCGGCCCGCAGTGGGCCTTGCGCTGGACCAAGCGGTCCCTGAACAACTGGTTGAAACTGGCCGCTCCGATATTCGAGTCATCCCTGGCGATGGAGATGATCAACTTCTTCGGCCCCGACGTGTCCGAAGGGGCCCAAGCGGTGAGAGAGAAGCGGGCTCCGGTCTTCCCCTCGGCGCGCTGAACCCCGTCCGGGGCTCGACACCTTCCGGCGAGCCCCGGCAAGCCAGTGGAGCACCGAGGTGCGCGGTTTCCGCTCGCCTCGGTGCTCTACGCCGCGCCCCCCTCCATGTCCTCGCCGGGCACCACGGTGTCACGGAGGAACGCCAGCACGGCGTGCGTGAAGGCGTCGTTTCGGTCACCTGCGACCATGTGCCCGGCGCCTTTCACGTCGGCGAAACGGGCGTGCGGTACGAGGTCCAGGAAGTCGGCAACCCCCTTCTCGCTGACCACCTCGCTCAGACTGCCCCTGACGAGCAGCACTGGGACGGTCAAGGCCCGGGCCGCTCGAACGAGGCGGTCGGTCGGGCGACTGCCGTCCCTCCGACCTTCTATGAAGGCCGGATCCCAGTGCCAGCGCAGCCGGCCGTCGCCGCCGGTCCGGAGGTTCCTGGCCAGCCCCGCCACGTCGTCCGGTCGCCGGCGGTGCGGCAGGTAGCGGGCTACGTGCTCGGCCGCCTCATCGAGGGAGGCGAACCCGTCGGGCGCGGCGGTCATGAACTCGAGGACCCGAGCGACGCCTTGGTCTTCCATACGTGGCACCACGTCGACGAGCACGATCGCCGAGGTGACCGCCTCGGCGCTCTCCGATTCGGCGACCAGCGCTGTCATCCCGCCCATCGACGCCCCGACCACGGCCGGGCGGGACGGGCCGAAGGTGGCCGCCACCAGCCGGAGATCCTCGGCGAAGGCGTCGAGGCTGTAGTCGCGATCCCCGGCCCAGTCGCTGTCACCGTGGCCTCGCAGGTCGAGGGTGACGGCCAGGTAGCCGGCGGCGGCAAGGTGCCGGGCGGCGTTCTTCCAGGCATGGCGGGTCTGGCCACCGCCGTGGAGCAGCAACACTGGTGGCGCCGCTTCGTCACCGTAGGCGTCGCCTCGAAGCACCACGCCGCCAGCGCCCTCGAACGCCACGCCCCGCGAAGCGGTCTTCATCCCGACAGCATAACGTAAACTCTGGTTCACACCCCAGACCGGTCGTGCCTGGGACCGGTCGTCCCGGAACGCCAACGGGGAGCCGGGCGTGGTCGCACTCGGCTGCCGTGGCAAAGGCCCGCACCGGGGCGCGCTGGAGCCGTAACATCGGGCCATGGCGTCTCGCGTGGCCAGTATCGATCTCGGTTCGTGGATGGCGCGCCGGGCGGAACTGACCCCGCAGCGCCGGGCGCTCAGCTTCGAAGGGGTCACCCTCACCTTCTCCCAGATGCAGGAGCGCATAGACCGATTGGCGTCGGCTCTGCAGGCGGGCGGGGTGTGCCACGGCGACCGGGTCGGCTTCCTCGGTTTCAATCACCCGGCGTTCTTCTACACGATGTTCGCGGCCGCCCGCCTCGGCGCGATCTTCGTGCCGCTGAATTTCCGCCTGACGGGTGCCGAGCTCGCGTACATCCTGGGCGACTCGGGTGTACACACTCTCGTCGCCGACGACGAGCACCGGGATCTGGCACAAAGTACCCGGGGCACCGTCCCGGTACGACGCTGGATCACCACTGGGAATCCGGCCGAGGAATGGGAACAGCTCGCCGGGCTCATCGACGGCAGCCAGCCGCTGACGCAGGCGGAACCCGTCAGCGGCGACGACGTGGCCGTGGTCATGTACACGTCCGGGACCACGGGCCGCCCCAAGGGGGCGATGCTCACCCACGCGAATCTGTTCTGGAACAACGTCAACCTGCTGCATGCGAGCGATGTAGCCGCCGACGACATCTCCCTCGTGTGCGCCCCGCTGTTCCACATCGGCGGTCTCAATGTCACCACTCTGGGCACCTGGCAGAAGGGCGGCGAGATCGTCCTGACCCGAGCGTTCGAGCCGGGGGAGGTGCTCGAGCTCATTCCCCGCTACCGGGTAACCACCATGTTCGGCGTGCCGGCCATGTTCCTGTTCATGAGCCAGCACCCCGGCTTCGATCAGGTCGACCTCACGAGCATCCGGTTCTTCGTGTGCGGTGGCGCCCCCGTACCGGAGCCGCTCATCAAGCTGTACAACGGCCGGGGAATCGCCTTCCTGCAGGGTTACGGCCTCACTGAGACCGCACCGTTCGCGCTATTGCTCCCCGCCGAGAAGGCTGTCGAGAAGACGGGCTCGGCCGGCATCCCACCGATGTTCACCGAGGTCTGCCTCATGACGTCGGACGGAGCGGTGGTCACCGAGCCGGCGGCGCGGGGTGAGATCTGCGTCCGGGGTGCCAACGTGATGAGGGGCTACTGGCACCGTCCCGATGCCACCTCCGATGCAATCGACGAGCGGGGATGGTTCCACACCGGCGACGTGGGCTACGCCGACAGCGAGGGCTACGTCTACGTGGTCGACCGGGTGAAGGACATGGTGATCTCGGGCGGGGAGAACGTGTACCCGGCCGAGGTGGAGAACGTCCTCTATGAACATCCCGCCGTCGCCGAGGTGGCG
>JAKAXG010000084.1 GCA_021827225.1 Actinomycetes bacterium
TACCTGCGGCTCACCGGCCGGGACCCGGAGCGCATCGCCCTGGTGGAGGCCTACGCCAAGGAGCAGGGCCTCTGGCACGACCCGGCGCACCGCCCCGACTACTCCGAGCGGCTGAGCCTGGATCTGTCCACCGTGGTCCCCTCCCTGGCCGGGCCGGCCCGCCCCCAGGACCGGGTCCGCCTCGACGAGGCCGCACCCGAGTACCGCAAGGCCGTGGTCAAGGTCCTGGGACAAAGCGAGGGCGCCGCGGCCCCCTCCAACCCCACCCCGGTCACGTTGGACGACGGCACGTCTTTCGAACTGGACCACGGTCACGTCGTCATCGCCGCCATCACCTCCTGCACCAACACCTCCAACCCGTCGGTCATGGTCGCCGCCGGCCTGCTGGCCAAGAAGGCGGTGGAGAAGGGGCTGCACGCCAAGCCGTGGGTGAAGACCACGCTGGCGCCCGGGTCCAAGGTGGTCATCGACTACTACGAGCGGGCCGGGCTCATCCCCTACCTGGACAAGCTGGGCTTCGACCTGGTCGGCTACGGGTGCACCACCTGCATCGGCAACAGCGGCCCGCTCCTCCAGCCCATCTCCGACGCCGTCAACGCCGCGGACCTCGCGGTGGTGTCGGTTCTCTCCGGGAACCGCAACTTCGAGGGCCGGATCAGCCCCGACGTCCGCATGAACTACCTGGCGTCGCCCCCGCTGGTGGTGGCGTACGCGCTGGCCGGCTCCATGGACAAAGACATCGTCAACGAACCGCTGGGCCACGACGGCGACGGCCAGCCGGTGTACCTGCGAGACATCTGGCCCACCCCCCAGGAGGTGGCGGACGTGGTCGGCTCGTCCATCGCCTCGGAGATGTTCTCCAACTCCTACGGATCGGTGTTCGAGGGCGACGAGCGGTGGCGCAACCTCGACGTGCCCACCGGGGACGCCTACGCGTGGGATTCCACCTCGACCTACGTCCGCCAGCCCCCCTACTTCGAGGGCATGACCATGACCCCCGAGCCGCTCCGCGACGTGACGGGGGCCCGGGTGCTGGCCAAGCTGGGCGACTCGGTCACCACCGACCACATCTCGCCGGCGGGCAACATCCGCCGGGACGGCCCGGCCGGCCGGTGGCTGGTCGACGGGGGAGTGGACCCCACCGACTTCAACTCCTACGGCTCGCGCCGCGGCAACCACGAGGTCATGATCCGCGGCACCTTCGCCAACATCCGGCTGCGCAACCAGCTGGCCCCGGGCACGGAGGGCGGCGTGACCCGCCACCTCCCTGACGGTGAGCAGATGTCCGTCTACGACGCCGCCAAGCGCTACGAGTCCGAAGGCGTCCCCCTCGTCATCCTCGCCGGCAAGGAGTACGGCTCGGGTTCGTCGCGGGACTGGGCGGCCAAGGGCACCGCCCTGCTCGGCGTGAAGGCGGTGCTGGCGGAGAGCTTCGAGCGCATCCACCGCTCGAACCTGGTCGGCATGGGCATCCTCCCGCTGCAGTTCTCCGCCGGTGAGAGCGCGGCGTCGCTCGGCCTCACCGGCGAGGAGGTGTTCGACATCACCGGGTTGGAGGGCCTCGCCGAGGGGTCGTCCCTGCCGCGGCAGCTTTCGGTGAAGGCGTCGGGCCAGGGCGGGTCACCGGTCGAGTTCCAGGTGACCCTCCGGATCGACACGCCCAAGGAGGCGGAGTACTACCGCCACGGCGGCATCCTCCTCTACGTGCTGCGCCAGCTGCGGGGCGCCTGACCCCGCCCGGCGGGGATCACACCGACGGCGGGTGCAGCCCGTGCTCGGGCCGGAGGTTGGCCGCCACCACCCGGTCGAGCAGCTCGAGCATGGCCCGGGCGGGGGCGCTCGGCCGGCCCCGCCGCCGCAGGGCCAGGCCGACGGTCCGCCGGGGCAGCCCGATCACCTTGATCTGGTGGAAGCCCCGGCTCTCCGCCGCGCCCGTGGCCGGCAGGATCGCCGGCCCGAAGCCCCGCAGGGTGAGGGAGGCGATGAGGCGCACCCCGTCGAGCTCGGCCCGCGGGGTGAGCGTCACCCCGGCGGCCTGGCCGGCCTGGTCGATCTCCTTGCGGAAGCTGGTTCCCGGCGCCGGCAGCAGCAGGCCGATCCCGTCGAGATCCTTCATGGTGACCCGGTCCCGGCCGGCCAGCGGATGGCCGTCGGGGACCACCAGTACCAGGTCCTCGTCGAAGAGCGGGCGCTCCGCCAGGTCGGGGCTGCTCTGCGGCAGGTTGACCACGGCGGCGTCTATTGACCCGGCCACCAGCAGCGGCTCGAGGGTGGCCGACGTCCCGTCGCCTATGAGCAGCCGGACCCTCGGGTGGGCCGAGGCCATCTGATCGAGCAGCAGGGGGGCCAGCCAGCGGGCGGTGGTGCCGATCATGCCGATGCGGGCGGTGCCGGAGATCTCGTTGCGGAACGACGCCACGTCGGCGACAGCCGCCTCCAGCTCGGCCGCCACCCGCCGGGCCCTCTCCAGCACGGCGTTGCCCTCATCGGTGAGCCGCCCACCCTGGCGGTCCACCAGTTGCACCCCCAGCTCCCGCTCGAGCCGGGCGATGTGGCTGGACACGTTGGACTGGACCGTGTGCAGCGCGGTGGCGGCGGCCGAGAAGCTGCCGTGGTCGGCGATGGCTATGAGCGCCTGCAGTTGCCGTAGTTCCATCGCTGATACAGATGTCCTCCATCGAAAAAAACTGCTCAATGGATGATTGTGGGCGGACGAGGGTAAAGTCAAGGAGTCCGGACGCGCTCCTCCCCCCTGGCGCACCGGACGAATACCGAAGGGCCCGGCATCCCCCCCGCCGGGCCCTTCGACGCGTCCGGGCCCGGGTCGGTTTACGGCAGGCGGCGGCGGAGGCGGTAGCTTCCATGGTCATGGCCCGATCCGCCGCCATCTTCGATCTGGACCGGACCCTCCTGCGGACCTCGAGCACCCCGGCGATCAACGCCGCGCTGTTCGAATCGGGTCTGGTCGGCCGGGAGAGTGTGCCGGGTCAGGCGCTGGTCCTCGGCTTCTACGACGCCTTCGGCGAGACGATGCCGTCCATGGCCCTGGCCCGGGCGGCCGCCTGGGCGTCGCGGGGCTGGTCGGTGGCCCAGGTGGACCTGGCCGCCAAGCGGGCGGCCGAACGGCTGGAGGCGGTGGTCCTGCCGTACGTGCGGCCCCTCTTCGAGAAGCACAGGAAGGCCGGCCGGGTGCTGGTGCTGGCCACCACCACCCCCCACCACCTCGTCGCCCCCTTCGCCGAGCGGCTGGGCATCGACGCGGTGGTGGCCACCCGCTACGCCACCGAGGTCGACGAGTCCGGTATCGAGCGCTACAACGGCCGCCTGGCCGGCCCGTTCGTGTGGGCCGTCGGCAAGCTGCGCGCCGTCCGGGAGTGGGCCGGCGCCGCCGGGGTGGACCTGCGCCGGAGCGCCGCCTACTCCGACAGCGTCTACGACCTGCCGCTGCTGTCGGCGGTCGGCGAACCGGTCGCCGTGAACCCCGACGTCCGCCTGCAGGCGGTGGCCACGCTGCGGCGGTGGCCGGTGTTGCACCTCGACACCCCCGCCGGGGTTCCGAAGCTTCTCGGCGTGGAACCGCTGGACGTGGTCCGCCTCACCGCCCAGCAGCTGTCGGTGCCCCTGGCCCGCTTCGACCTGCAGGGCACCGAGCACATCCCCCGGGAGGGGCCGGCCATCGTGGTGGCCAACCACCGCAGCTACTTCGATCCGGTGGCCTACGGCCTCGCCGTGTTCGAGGCCGGCCGGAACCCCCGGGGGCTGGCCAAGAAGGAGCTCTTCGACGCCCCGGTCATCGGGTCCTTGATGAAAGCCTCCGGCGCCATATGCGTGGACCGCAAGGTGTCGGGGCGGGCCGCCTTCGAGGAGGCGGAGCAGGCCCTCATGGGCGGCGAGGTGCTGATCATCGCCCCGCAGGGCACCATCCCGAGGGGGGAGGACTTCTTCGATCCGGTGCTGAGGGGCAAGACCGGCGCCGCCCGGCTGGCGGCGGCGACGGGCGCCCCGGTGGTTCCGCTGGCGGTGTGGGGTACAGAGCAGGTATGGCCCCGATCATCCCGGCTGCCCAAGGTGACCAAGGCTCTGCACCCTCCCCGGGTGACGGTCCGGGTGGGGCCCCCGGTGACCGGTCTCACCGGCGAGGACTTCGAGGCGGACACGGCCCGGATCATGGCCGCCATCGTCGACCAGCTGCCCCCGCAGGCCCGCACCCGCCACCGCCCGACTCCCGAGGAGCTGGCCCGCACCTTCCCGCCCGGCGCCCATGAGTGAGAGCATGTCGGACCCCACCGAGACCATCCCCGGCCCCGAGCCGACCCAGGCCGTCCCCACCCCCGCCGGCCCGGCGGGAGCGGACCCGGGGGCGTGGGTGGCCGGCCCGCCGCCGCCCCCGCCCGGCCGGGACCCGGCCATCCCGGTCGTGGAGACCCCGCCGGCGGCCGCCGGGGCCCGCCCGGCCGGTGCCCGTCCCGGAGCCGCCCGCCTGGGCCAGGCCGCCCTCACCCACCTGCGGGGCGAGCCGGTGTGGAGCCTGGCCGCGGCCGCCGTGCTGGTGGCATACGTGGCGGCGTGGCTGGACGCCGTCCTCGCCGCCGTGCGCCATCAGCCCGGCCTCACCGCCCAGCAGCGGCTGCTGGACCTGTTCGGGCCGGGATCGGTCGAGTGGGGGCTGCTGCTCCTGCTGGCCCTCGGGTTCATGGCCGCCGGCCGGCAGCTACCGGCCAGCCGGGGCGGGCCCGTGACCGGCCTGGTGCCGACGGCTCTGCTGGTGGCGGCCGGGACCGTGGCGGCGGCGGCCGCTCTCGGGTTCGTGGTGGAGCTGGCCAACTTCGGCCACGGCATCGACGCCGCCTTCTCCGGCATCGTGGCCCGCCTGGCGGCGCTGGCCGCTTCGGGAGTGGCGCTGTGGTGGGCGTGGCGGGCCCGGGAGGGAGCCGCCCCCTAGCGGGGCCAGCGCTCGGCCCGGCGCCGGCGCCGGCCCGAGCCGGGGCGCTCCCCGAGGGCCCACGCCCGCCGCCACTCGGCGGCGTCGGGTCCGGTGAGAGGCGGGGTCGCCCCTTCCGCCGCCCGCCGCCGGGCGGTGTACCAGTCGGAGCCCACCTCGTCGGCCAGCACGGCGATGGCCGACTCGAGCTGCACCGCCAGAGACCTGGGGTCGGTGCCCGGACCGGGGCGCAGCGGCTTCCCGAAGCTGACGGTACTGCGTCCCGGGCGGATCTTCCGGGAACCCTTGGCCAGGATCCGGCCGGTGCCCTCCAGGTGGACCGGCACGATCGGCCGGCCGGTGCGGGCCGCCATCCAGGCGGCGCCGGCCCGGTGGGGTTGGCCCCACCCGTCCGGGCTGCGGCCGCCCTCGGGGAAGATGAGCATGCTCCATCCGTCGGCCAGCAGGTCCGACACCCGCTTCGCCGACGCCCGGGACACCCGCTGGCGCTCGATGGGAACGGCGTTCAGCAGGAAGGCGAAGGCGGCCGCCTTCAGCCGGGTGTCGAAGAAGTAGTCGGCGGCCCCGGCCACGAACAGCTCCCGTCGCCATCGCTCGGGGATGACCGACACCAGCAGGGGAGCGTCGAAGTGGCTGGCGTGGTTGGCGGCGAAGATGACCGGCTCGTCGAGGTGGGCGATGCGGTCCAGGCCCCGCACCTCCGGGGAGGTGATGCCCCGGACGACCGGCGCGGCGAGCACGTCCTGCACCAGCGCCCGGCCCAGCCGGGCGGCCGGCTCCCTGGCCCAGTCGCTGTCGTAGTCCACCCCCAGGGTCTTCTCGGCCGGGGGGCGCTCCACCGTCCCGGGCCAGGTGGGGGCGGCCAGCGGGAAGCCGTCAGGCACCCGCACCCGGCGCCGCAGGCCGGCCGCCGCCGCCTTCAACCCGTCCGGCGACACCGGCAGGCGGCGGCGGGGCTCGGTCCCGCCCGGAAGCCCGGGCTGGCGGTAGCGGGCGGGCTCGGCCACCGTCAGTGCACGTCCGCGATCATGATGGGCGGGCAGTGCAGGTGGGTGATGGTGGCGTCGCGGCCGACCACGTCGCTGGCCATCTCCAGGGCGTCGTTCAAGGTGCTGGCCGGCGAGAACCCCATCCGGCGAACGGCGCGGGGCTCGCCGCCCACGATGATCACCCGCCCGAGGTGCTGGAGGGCGTGGGCACCCCAGTACCACATGTAGAACGGATGGACGCCGTGATAGGCGTGGCTGGTCCGGTACAGGTGCCGGTACCACTCGTCGGTGGCGAAGCGCTCCTCGTAGTTCTTCTCGATCTCGACCGGGTCGGTGGTGTCGGCCAGGACCTCCTCGAAGAAGTCGATGTAGGACGGGTGGTGCACCGGGTGGAAGGCCCACGGGGTGGGGTGCGACAGGATGGCCACGCCGCCCTCGCGCACCACCGGTCGGCCCCGGTACAGGTTGAACAGGTAGCCGAGGCCCATGCACATCACCAGGATCGGGTTCATGATCGAGTTGACGTTGTAGGGGCACAGGTGCGGCAGGCCGAACACGGCGATGTCGGTCTGGCCCTCCACGTCGACCAGCTGCTGGCGGTAGACCATGTCGGTGGTGACCCGGTGGACCGCCTCCACCTCGCCGGCGTGCACCGAGGTCATGGCGTGCGGAGCCTTGATCGACTGGAAGATGTTGCGGGCCAGGCGGGGCGGGGTGACCGCCAGGCTCTTGGTGGTGGCCAGGTAGCCGGCCCGGTCCCGGGCCGACCATTCCCACTCCCTCTTCTGCAGGAAGGCCATCTGCTCGGGGAAGGTGTCGTTGTTGAGGGTGGTCTCGATCTGGAAGATCTTCACCCCCGAGGAGGCGATCAGCCGGCCCATCCGCCAGTTCGACGAGTGCAGCTCGGAGTGCTCCTGGTCCATGAAGGAACGGCTGTGGCGCATGGTGCGCACGTTGTGGTGGTGGCGCAGGCTGCGGTAGCTGGCCAGCCCGGTGGCCACGCTCTTGTGTCCGCCGTCCATGGCCACCAGGTTGATGTTGACGTAGACCAGCAGGTCCGACTCGGCCGCCCGCTTGTTGATCTCGACGTCCTCCCCGTGGTCGGTCACCCCCAGGTGGACCAGCCCCTCGGGGTCCTCGGCGTCGTGCTGGAGCAGCCGGCCCGACGGGGCGAACGCGTCGTAGACCCGGTCGCCGATGGCGTGGCGCAGCTCCGCCTCGGTCATACGCCGGTGCAGGGCCAGGGCGCAGATGAGCACCACGTCATCCACCCCGGCGGCCGCCGCCATGTCCAGCACCGCCTCCATCACCCGCTGGCGGTTGTCGGGGCGGCGCATGGGGGGCAGCGGCAGCGAGATGTCGTCGAAGGCGATGGTCAGGCGCATCCCCGGGAAGAGCAGCTCGGGGAGCGGCTTGGAGTCGCCGAGCGGGTGCAGGAGGGCCTGGCGGATGGCCTCGTCCGGGTCGTCGAGCGGCTCGACCGGTTCGGGGGCGTAGATCACCCTCGAGCGGCCGGCGGGCAGGCGCTCCAGCCGGAAGCCCTCACCGTGCCAGGTGAGGATGGGCGGGGTGGAGCGGTCGACTTCGAGAACGAATCCGGGGCGGGCCATGGGTGTCGCGGTTACCTATCTTCTCTTCTCGTTGCGAAGGTCGAACACGATCTTGACGGCGCCCCGGCGGCCGGCGGAACCGGCGTGGTCGATGGCGTCGGCGTATCGCTCCAGCGGGTAGGCCGCCGACACCAGCCGGCCCAGGCCGGCGGCGTCCACCACCTCCATGGCCAGGTCGAAGCTGTGGCGGCCGCCGGCCGACGGCTCCGGGCCGTAGGCGTATGCCCCGACCAGGCGGACCTCCCGCTGCCACAGCGGGGTCAGATCGATCCCGACCGGGCCGGGCATGCCGGCCAGCACCACCGTCGAGCCCGGCGCGGCCACGGCCAGCGCCTCGGCGATGGACTCGGCGCTGCCGACGCAGTCGTAGACGATGTCGGCGCCGCCGGTCAGCTGGCCGTTGTCGAGCATCCACGAGCCGCTCGAGCGGCGGACCGCCCGGCGCAGCTCGTCGGGCTCGACGACCGAGGTCGCCCCCAGCTCGCGGGCCAGGCGGCGCTGATCGGGGTGCTTGGCCACCGCCACCAGGGAGGTGACATCGTCGCGGAGGCGGTGCACGGCGGCGATGGTGGCCAGCCCGATGGTCCCGGCGCCGATGACCACGGCCCGGCCGGTCGGCGAGGTGGGGGGCAGGAGAGCGGTGTGCACGGCGCACGCCACCGGCTCGACCATGACCGCCGCCTCGTCGGTCCAGTGCTCGGGGATCTCGTGGAGCTGGCCGGGGTGGGCGGCCAGCGCCAGGGACCACCCGCCTCCGGTGTCCCGGCAGTAGCCGGTCTGCAGCCCGGGGGCGACGTGGCCGGCGATGAGCCTCTCGCAGTGGTTGGTGCGCCCGGCCGCGCAGGCCGGGCAGGGCGGGTCGACACCCCTGATCCGGCAGTGCAGCACCGGTTCGACGACCACCCGCCGCCCGTCGTGGGTGTCGGCGACGACCTCGTGGCCGGGCACGAACGGGAAGCTCACGATCGGTTCGAACCAGCGCGACGACCGACCCGACACGGTGGCCAGGTCGGACCCGCAGATGCCGGCCAGGCGGGGCCGCACCAGCTGCCAGTCGGGGCCGGGAAGCTCGGGCCCGTCCACCTCGGCCAGCCGGAGCGGGGTCGGCCGCCCCGCCACCCGGGCGGCGGCGAAGCGGGGGAGCGACCGTTCTATCTGCAGGGCCTTCATCGGCTTGACCCGACGGGCCGGGGGCCGATGGGCAGCAGCGGTCGGGGGCCGCCGTCGGCCTTGGGCCAGTGCTCGACGTGCCAGCCCCGCTTGCGGGCGATGGCGGCCAGCTTGGTTTCCGGGTTGACGGCGACCGGGTGCCCGGCCGCCTCCAGCATCGGCAGGTCGCTGGCCGAGTCGGCGTAGGCCACGGACTGCTCCAGGTCCAGGTTGTTGGCCCTGGCGTAGTCGGCCATGATCAGCGCCCTGGCCTCGCCGGTGGGAGGGGCCTCGACCAGCTCACCGGTGAAGCGGCCGGCCCTTTGTCCCAATGTGGCGCACACCACCTCGTCGAAGAGGGGACGCAGCGGCTCGATCACCACGTCCAGGGCCCCGGTGATGAGCAGGGTCTTGTGGCCGAGCGCCCGGTGCTCCCGCACCCGGCGGATACCGGCGGGGAACGATTTGGTCAGCACCAGGTCGCTGAACAGCTCCCAGCTGTCCTCCCGCAGCCGGTCGGCCGGAGCCCCCTCGTAGCGGCGGTAGAAGTAGCGCAGGAAGTCGCTGCGGTCGGCCCGGTCGAGGGCCAGCAGGCGGGGAGCCTCCCGCAGGGTGCGCAGCACGAAGCCCAGCCGCTCCCGGTCGTCCTGGCGGCGGGTGGCCAGCCACGAGTAGGAGTCCACCACGTTGGAGGCGATGAGGGTGTTCTCCAGGTCGAACACGGCCAGCTGGCGGTCGGGGGAGAGCACCGCCCGCCGGCCCCGCTCCTCCCTGGTCAGGCCCGTCGCCCCGCCCCGCCGTCTGACCTCGCCGCCCGGGTTGGCCAGGCGGACCCGGGCGTGCGCCACCACCGACGGCAGATAGACGTTCTGGCAGAAGTGCGGCCAGTTGATGACGGCCGGGTCGAAATTGAACTCGCTGCGGTCGGCCTCCGGCAGGGACCGGTGCAGCTCGAGCAGCCGGTCCACCGAGAAGATGGCCTCGGTCTCGGTGTAGGCGCCGTACAGCTCCACGTACGACAGGGCCCTCTCCACCTCCTCGCGCCGGTCGTCCAGCCGGGCGCTGAGCTCCGCCTGGCGGCCCCGCAGCGGGAGGGACTGCAGGCCCCGCTCGGCCACGTCGATGGCCTTCGCCGCCCGGTCCAGCTGCTTCTGCACCCGGCGCCGGCCCGGGAACGACCATTCCGGCACGGTGATGGGCTGGTCCTGGCTGTCGGCCAGCGGGTGTTCGAGGAACCAGGCCCGCACCAGCTCCACCAGCTGGCGGTACCGCAGCGGGTTGCGGGCCCCGGAGGCGGAGTGCAGCACGTCCGGATCGCCCAGCGGGCCGCGGGCGGCGACGGCCAGGATCGACGCCACGACCAGGTCCACGGGGATGACGTCGATCACCCCCTCGGGCACGCCGGGGAACTCCTTGAGCAGGCCCTTGGCGTAGGAGATGATCACCGGGTCGGCCATCCGGAACCCCCGGATCCATCCGGGAACCGGCTCGGCCAGGGCGGACTCGATGATGGAGGGCCGCACGATGGTGAGCGGCAGGTCCCGGCGGGACTCGAGCAGGGCCCGCTCCCCGAGCGCCTTGGTGTAGGCGTAGGCGTCGGGCCAGCCCAGACCCTGGGCCCGGGCCTTGCCCACCTCCACCATGCGGTCGTTGACCCACTCCTGGCGGAACTTCTCGGCCCGGGCGGCGAGGAGCGGGGTCCCGGCCGCCCCCAGCTCCCGCCGG
>JAKAXG010000085.1 GCA_021827225.1 Actinomycetes bacterium
TCCGCAGCCGGTAGGCGCCGGACCTGCGTCCCCGCCCGCCGGCTGTTCGATCGACGAGCCGCGCCACGGTTCGACTGTATGCGCGTGCCCTGCACCTCGCGCGTCGAGGGCGCACGGGGTGCGCGTCGGCGCGGAGAGGATCACCCTCCCCTCTCCGCGCCGGCGGTCCCGTCGCGCACAGGGGAGCTGGGCTCGAAGAGCACCGCTGCTCCCGGGGCTCCTCTACGTGATCATCGTGACCCAGGTGCCGTTCCTGTTCACCCTGTGGTACAGCTTCCAGAACTGGTCCCTTTCGGCGCCGACCTCCAAGGGCTTCGCTGGAGTCAGTAACTACAGCCGCATCTTCGGGGACCCCCTGTTCCGGGGGGCCCTCGTGGTCACGGTGGAGCTGACGCTGCTGACCGTCGGCTTCTCCCTGGTGATCGGCACGGCGTTCGCCGTCCTGCTCGACCGGAAGTTCCTCGGGCGGAGCATCGTCCGGACCCTCATGATTACACCCTTCCTGATCGTCCCAGCCGCCGCCGGGGAGGTGTGGAAGAACCTCATGCTGGACCCGTCGTTCGGGCTGCTCAACTACCTGCTCAGCCCCTTCGGTGTCCACCACGTCGCCTGGGCCAGCGTCCACCCGCTCATGTCGGACGTGATGGTGCAGGTGTGGGAGTGGACGCCCTTCATGACCCTGATCATCCTGGCCGGCCTGCAGAGCCAGCCGACCGACATCATCGAGGCGGCCCGTGTCGACGGGGCCGGGAGCTGGGCGGTGTTCAGGGAGCTGACCCTGCCCCACCTGCGCTCCTACCTGGAGCTGGGGATCCTGCTCGGAAGCATCTACCTGGTCACGTCGTTCGACATCGTCGACACCGTGACCAAGGGCGGTCCGGGCACGGCGACGCAGAACATCCCGTACTACCTGTACCAGATCATCCAGAACGGGGGGAATGTCGGTCAGGCCTCGGCGATCGGGGTGGTGACGGTGGTCATGACCCTGATCGTGGCGACGTTCGCTCTGCGCATGATCTCGAGCGTTTTCCGTCTGGAGCCAGCCCGATGAACACGTCCACGTCAGCCACCAACGGGCAGCAGTCCCGTCACCTCCAGTTCAAGACCCGCAGCCGGGTGCTCGACCGGGTCATCGGGACGGGCTGGGGCGTGGTCGCCTGGGTGTGCGGCCTGATCTTCTTCTTGCCCGTCGCCTGGATGGTGATGACCGCCCTGAAGCCGGAGAGCCAGACGGCGGTCTGGCCGCCGAGGTTCAGCTTCAGCCCGACCCTGAGCGAGTTCCGGTCCGTCTTTTCCAACAACGGGGCCGGGATCGGCGCCTACCTGATCCACTCCGCCGAGGCGACCGCCATCTCCACCGTGGCCGTCATCGTGCTCGCCGTCCCGGTGGCCTACGCGTTGTCGATCAGGCCGGTCGAGAAGTGGCGGGACGCGCTGTTCTTCTTCATCACCACCAAGATGCTTCCGGTGGCGGCAGCGATCATGCCGCTGTACGTGCTGTCGAAGGACCTGCACCTGCTCGACACCGTCTGGGTGCTGGTCCTGCTGTACACGTCGATGAACCTGCCGCTGGCGGTGTGGATGCTCCGCTCGTTCCTCCTCGAGATACCGACCGAGCTGCTGGAGGCGTCCCGCCTCGACGGGGCGTCGCTCAGGAGGGAGATGACGGAGGTCGTCCTGCCCATGGTGGCCCCCGGCATCGCGGCAACGGCCCTGATCTGCGTGATATTCGCGTGGAACGAGCTGTTCCTCGCCGTCAACCTCACCGCCGTGCGCGCCACGACGATGCCCGTGTTCATCTCGGCCATACCCAGCGAGGGCCTGTACTACGGAACGCTGGCCGCCGAGGCGACCATCGCGTCGTTGCCGGTCATCATCGTCGGCTGGGTGGCCCAGCGTCAGCTGGTGCGCGGCCTGTCCATGGGAGCGATCAAATGATCTCCTCGCCGACCGAGTGGAGGGAAGAACCATGGCGAGCGTGAGATACGAGGCGGCGAGCCGCATCTACTCCAAGGATGCCAAGCCGGCCGTGAACCGTCTGGACCTCCAGATCGAAGACGGGGAATTCGTCGTGTTGGTCGGCCCGTCCGGGTCCGGGAAGACCACGGCGCTCCGGATGCTGGCAGGTCTGGAGCCGACCGACGAGGGACGCATCCTCATCGAGGACCGGGATGTCACCCACGTCGTCCCCCAGGACCGGGACATCGCCATGGTCTTCCAGAACTACGCCCTGTACCCGCAGAAGACCGTTGCCGACAACATGGCCTTCGCCTTGAAGATGCAGGGCATGCCCAAAGAGGAGCGGTATCGCCGGGTCCGTGAGACGGCGGCAATGCTCGGTCTCGAGGACCTCCTCGACCGCAAGCCCAAGGCGCTGTCCGGAGGCCAGCGGCAACGGGTCGCGATGGGCCGGGCCATCGTGCGCGAACCTCGGGTGTTCCTCATGGACGAACCGCTGTCGAACCTCGACGCCAAGCTGCGGGTACAGACCCGCAGCCAGATCGCCGAACTGCAGCGCCGCATCGGTGTCACGACCGTCTACGTGACCCACGACCAGGTGGAAGCCATGACCATGGGCACCCGGGTCGCCGTCCTCCACAACGGCGAACTCCAGCAGTGCGCCAGTCCCCGCACGCTCTACGACGACCCGGCCAACCTCTTCGTCGCCGGGTTCATCGGGTCGCCGGCGATGAACCTGGTGACCGTCGGCTCCGACGGGCGTACCGCCCGCCTCGGGGGTCGTGCCATCGACCTTCCGTCCCACCTCGCCGGTGCCACAGGGAGTGACGGCCGGGTGGTCCTCGGTATCCGCCCGGAGCACCTGCAGATCGGTTCCGGCGGTGGGTCACGCGCCGTCGGGGGTGAGGTGGTACTGGTCGAGGAGCTCGGAGCCGACTCCTTCGTCCACGTCCGTATCGATGACCAGGACCGCCCGCTGGTGGTGCGGGCAGGGGGACGGAACCCACCCCGCCCGGGGGAGCAGGTGAGCGTGAGCATCGGCGTTGACGACATGTTCGCCTTCGATCCCGGCAGTGGCATCCGCCTGGGGGTCGCAACGCCGTCCGCCGGCGGCCTGCACGGGCAGGCTCCCCTGGTCGGCCAATCTATCGAGGAGGATTGATGCGCGCAGTTGTGATCGAACACCCTGGCTCCGTCGGGGTGCGCCAGGCCCCGGACCCGACCCCGGGCCCGATGGACATCGTGGTGGCGGTCCGCGCCTGTGGTGTGTGCGGAACGGACCTCCACATCATGCAGGGCGAGTTCCCCCCGACGCCGTACCCGATCATTCCCGGCCACGAGTTCTCCGGGGAGGTCGTGGAGGTCGGCGCCTCCGTTCCCGGATCGCTCGTGCGCACCGGGCAGCGGGTCGCCGTCGACCCCTCCCTGTTCTGCGGATACTGCCCTCCCTGCAGGAGAGGGCAGGGCAACCTCTGCGAGAACTGGGCGGCGATCGGAGACACCGTGAGCGGGGCCTTCGCCGAGTACGTGAAGGTGCCGGCCGCCAACGCCTACGCCCTTCCCGAGCACCTCGACTACAGGACCGGTGCGCTCGTCGAGCCGCTCTCGTGCGCGGTGCACGGGCTGGCTCGGGTGGGCGATGTGCTGGCCAAGCGGGTCCTCGTCGTCGGCGCCGGGACCATGGGACTCCTGCTCCAGCAGCTGCTGCTGCGGGCCGGCGCAGCGTCGGTCACGGCGGTGGACCGCCAGGCGAGCCGGCTGGAGGCGGCCAAGCATCTCGGCGCCGAGGCGGTCGCCACCGATCTGGCCGAACTGGGCGACGAGCGATTCGACATATGCGTCGACGCCACCGGAGCGCCGGCGGCCATCGAGGGTGCCTTCGACCGCTTGGAGCGGGGCGGGACGCTGCTGCTGTTCGGGGTGGCGAACGCCGACGTGTCGACCGCGCTCTCGCCGTTCCGCATCTACAACGACGAACTCACCGTCGTCGGTTCGATGGCGGTGCTGCACAGCTTCGGCGAGGCGGTCGACCTGCTCGCTACCGGCGCCGTCGATCCCAAGCCCCTGCTGGCCACGGACCCCTTCCCGCTGGACGGATTCACCGATGCCCTCGACGCGGTGCGGACCGGGCGGGGAGTGAAGGTGCAGGTGGACCCGACAGCCTGAGCCGGGACACCGGCCGGAGGCACCAGCCTCGGGGAGCTGGCGGACCGGCTCGACGTCGAACTGGTGCCCCGGGGCTAGGAGTCGGCCAGGCCGCGGTACTGGTCCCGCAGCTGCCGCTTGAGGATCTTGCCGCTCGGGTTCTTCGGCAGAGAGTCGGCGAGGACCACGTACTTGGGCCGCTTGTAGCCGGCCAGCCGGGTCCGGGCGTGGTCGAGGACGTCCCCCGGGGTGACGGTGCTGCCCGCCCGGGGGACGACCACCGCCGTCACCGCCTCCACCCACTGCGGATGGTTGATACCGAAGACGGCCACCTCGGCCACGCCGTCGAGCTCGAAGAGCACCTCCTCGACCTCCCGGCTGGCGACGTTCTCGCCGCCGGACTTGATCATGTCCTTGATGCGGTCCACCACCGACAGGTAACCGTCGGCGGTCATCACACCCAGGTCCCCGGAGTGGAACCAGCCGTTGCGGAAGGCGGCCGCCGTTTTTTCCTCTTCGTTGTAGTAGCCGAGGGTGGCGTGAGGGCTGCGATGGACTATCTCACCGACCGTCCCGGGAGGGACCGGCCGGTCCTCCTCGTCGACCACCGCCGTCTCCACATTGATGGCGGCCCGGCCCGCGCTGCCCGCCCGCGATGCCTGCTCGTCGGGCAGCAGAATGGTGGCCAGCGGGGCCATCTCGGTCTGGCCGTAGAAGTTCCACAGCTGCAGCCCCGGCAGCCGCTCCTGCATCTCCTTCAGCACCTCGACCGGCATGGGGGACGCCCCGTAGTAGCCCTTGCGCAGCGAGGACAGGTCCGTCCGGTCGAAGTCGGGGTGTCGCAGGAGCGAGATCCACACGGTCGGAGGGCAGAAGATCTTGGTGACCCTCTCGGCCTCGACGGTCCGCAGCAGCCTGGCCGGGTCCGGGGACGGGAGGATGATGCTCCTCGCCCCCAGGTAGACATCGACGCAGAAGAAGCAGTCCAGCTGGGCGCAGTGGTACATGGGAAGGGAGTGCACCTCGACGTCGTCGGCCCCCATGCACCCGTCGACGATGCAGCTGACGTACTGCGCCATCAGCGACCGGCTGGAGAGCATCACCCCCTTCGGGCGCGACTCGGTGCCCGAGGTGTACATGAGCCGCAGCGGATCGTCGTCGCCGACCATCACGTCCGGCTCACCCGCCGGACCGCTGGACCACCAGCCGTCGACGTCCTCCCAGCCGGTCCCGGCCGGATCAGCGCCGCCGAGGCGGATACAGCCCCGCACGACCGGGTCGACCCCGGCCCCGGCGACCGCCTCGTCCATGGTCGCCGCCAGTGCCGCCTCGGCCACCACCGCCCGGGCCCCGGAGTGCCCGAGGATGTAGGCGATCTCCCCGGAGTTGAGCATGAAGTTGACCGGCACCAGGACCACCCCCAGCTTGGCGGTGGCGAAGGTGAGCACGGCGAACTGCCAGCAGTTGTGCGACAGCAGCGCCAACCTGTCGCCCTTGACCAGACCGCGCTCGGTCAGGGCGTGGGCGGCGCGGTTGACCGCCTGATCGAACTCGGCGTAGGTGAAGCGCCCGCTGTCGGTGACCACCGCTACCCGGTCGGGATACCTGCGGGCGGTCCGGTGAAGGACGTCGCCCAGGCTGTGGCGCCGGGCCCGCGACACCGAATCGGCCACCTCTGCCGTCCCCTCCGTCATGGCGACATCCTAAGTGACATCTGGCACCGGAGCCCCTCCCCGTACCCCTCCCCGAACGGGACGGACAACGGAACGCCTCACCAGGTTCGTATACGCTACGCTTCCTGACGAGGGTAGCTGTACTAGAGAGATTCCCTCCGGCCCGTTTCAGGGCCAGGCCGTGACCCGCTTGATCCACGGGTCGAATCAGGCCAGGAAAGGAGGGGATCGCCAATGGCAACCGGCACCGTTAAGTGGTTCAACTCCGAGAAGGGCTTCGGTTTCATCTCCCAAGACGACGGCGGTCCTGACGTGTTCGTGCACTTCAGCGCCATCTCCGGGAACGGATACCGCAACCTCGAAGAGAACCAGAAGGTCGAATTCGAAATCACCCAGGGACCCAAGGGTCTCCAGGCCAGCAACGTCTCAGCTCGCTGAGCGACCGAGCCAGGCTGCCGGGGCCGGCGAGCAATCGCTACGGCCCCGGCAGCGCTCGTTTACGGGCCCGTAAGTACCGCTGAGGCCGGTAGACCCTGACGCGGGGTCCGTAGGGCCAGGCCCGGTTTGGACCCCAACCGGCTAGACTGGCCGGAACGCTCAAGTCGAGCGGTCCGCCGCCCCCGGCCCAAACACCCGCTCCCGAGACACCGAGCGTGGTCGGTTGAAGCGGGTGAAGCGGTCCTGAAGTTCGGAGTTATACACATGGCGGATAGCCGCCCCAGTCCTTCTGCCCGCAGCAGCGTCGCCTCAGGCGCGCCGTCTACGGGCCCCAGCGGTTTCGCCGCCCTCGGAGTGCCCAAGGCGCTGGTCGACCAGCTGTCGGGCGCCGGTATCGAGCAGCCGTTCCCCATCCAGACCGCCACCCTGCCCGACGCCCTCGCCGGGCGCGACGTCCTCGGCCGGGGCCGGACCGGATCGGGCAAGACGCTGGCCTTCGTCCTGCCCGTGCTCGCCCGCCTCGCCCGCCCCGCCAGACCGGCGGCCGGGCGCCATCCCCGAGCCCTGATCCTGGCCCCGACGCGGGAGCTGGCCCGTCAGATCCTCCAGGTGATCGAGCCGCTCGCCTCCGGCCTCGGGCTCACGGCCACCACTGTGTTCGGAGGGGTGCCGACCCGGCCCCAGGTCACCGCGCTGCGCCGCGGCGTCGACATCCTGGTCGCCTGCCCCGGCCGGCTCGAGGACCTCCTCGGCTCCGGGTCGTGCCGCCTGCGGGCGGTCGAGATAACCGTCCTGGACGAGGCCGACCACATGGCCGACCTCGGCTTCCTCCCCGCCGTCCGGCGGATCCTCGACCAGACACCGGCCGGTGGCCAGAGGCTGCTGTTCTCGGCCACCCTGGACGGCGCCGTCGACGTGCTCGTCAAGCGGTACCTCTCGAACCCGGCCTCGCACAGCGTCGACGAGGAGAGCGCCCCGGTCCCCGAGATGGACCACCACGTGCTGCACATCTCCACCCCCGACCGGATCCCGGTGCTCGTCGATCTCACCTCGACGCCCGGGCGCAAGGTGGTGTTCACCCGCACCAAGCACCGGGCGAAGAGCCTGGCCCGCCAGCTGGTGGCAGCCGGTGTGCCGGCGGTCGAGATGCACGGGAATCTCACCCAGGCGGCCCGGGTCCGCAACCTCAACCGGTTCAGCACCGGGCAGGCGAACGTCCTCGTCGCCACCGACATAGCGGCGCGGGGCCTCCACATCGACGATGTGGAACTGGTCATCCACGCCGACCCGCCCCTGGAGCACAAGACCTACCTGCACCGCTCCGGTCGGACCGCCCGGGCCGGGGCAGGTGGCACGGTCGTAACCCTCGCCACGGAGGAACAGCGGGCGGAGGTGGCGAAGCTCAGCCGGCGGGCCGGCGTGACGCCCACCATCGCCCAGTACCGCCCCGGGCAGCCGAGCCTCGGCCCGGTGGTCCGTGACACCACCGGCGGGGCTGACCATGGCCCCCGCCCCCGGAAGGCGGACGCCAGGCCGGCGACCCAGCCGGCGGCCAAGAGCCCCTCGACGAGGGGCCGCCGGCGGCCGCGGAGCCGGGCGAACCCGACCGCCCGCTAGATGTAGAGGCCGCCCCCGGGATCAGCCGGCCGCACCCACCAGAGCCCGGAACTCGTCCGCCGAGAGCCGCCCCGGCGGGTCCCGGCGGACGGCAGCCTCCCAGGCCAGCCTCCGGAGGGTGTCATTGACCGGTGTGGGGACCTGATGCAGGCGGCCGAGAAGGCTGATCTCACCGTTGAGGTAGTCGGTCTCGATCGTGCCGGTGCCGCGCCGGAGGCTCTGCCAGCTGGATCCACCGCCGCGGGGCCGGCCCGGGATCTCCCTGATCTGGAGGATGTCGCCCCTCCGTCGGGCATCCTCCTCCTCGGTGGCGTAGTCGATGCCCGCCGCTCTGAGACAGGCCTCGCCCTCCGCCCGCGCCTGCTCGACGATCGGGCCGATCCCCGGGGGGTGGCAGAGGGCCTGAACCGCGTTGCCGAGGTTCATCAGGAGCTTCCGGTACTTCCAGCGCATGACCTCAGCCCGCTCCACCGACTCGAAACCGGCGGTACGGAACGCCTCTGACAGCGAGGCGGTGACGGCGTCGGTGCCGCTCGGGTAGCGGCCCACGTCCAGCATGCCGGGGACCGGGACCGAGTCCTGCTGGACCACGCCCGGGTCCAGGTGGCTGGCCGGGCACATGACGCACACGGCGTAGACGTGGTGGAACAGGCGCAGAGCGGACCGCTCGTTGTCCACCCCGTTCTGCAGGCAGACCACGGGCATGCCGGCCGGGGCGCAACGCCGGAGGGCGTCGAGGGCGGCTGCCGTGTCCTGGGACTTCATGGCGAGCAGGACTACGTCCCCGTCGGCGGGCTCCGCCGCGTCCGGTCCGGTCACCACGGGAACCGGCACGGTCCGCTCCTGCTCGGCCGAGACCACGGTCAGCCCCCGCTCGGCGATGGCCTCGGCATGCGCCCCCCGGGCGATCAGGACCACCTCCTGCCCGCTCAGGGCCAGCAGCCCTCCGGCCAGACCGCCGATGGCGCCGGCGCCGTAGACGATGAAGCGCATGAAGGTGGACGCTACTGCGGTGTCCGAAGCCTCCGGGTACGGCCGGGTCGGCGGGGGCCGGTGGGGGAGGCGGGGTCGGCCATCCGTCGAGCGGAGTGGGCAGCAGCCGATCGGCGGGTAGGAGCTCGAGATGAGTGGTTCGGCAGAAGGGGCCGCCGGGGCGTGGGGGGCCTTCCAGCGCCCGGTGTACCGGGGGGACTTCCCGGATCCGTCGATCCTGGTGTCAGGCGGGACCTACTGGGCCTACGGGACAGGCACCGCCGGGAAGAACCTGCAGGTCATGAGCTCGACGGACCTGCTCCACTGGGCCGCGCCGTCCGATCCCCTGCCGGAGCTGCCGGCCTGGGCGTCGCCGGGCCGGACCTGGGCCCCGGCGGTCATCGAGATCGGCGGCACCTTCGTCATGTACTACACGGTCCACGGGACGGACCCGGACATGCAGTGCGTGTCGGTGGCCACCTCGCCGATCCCGGCGGGGCCGTTCGTCGACGGGTCCACCGGCCCCATGATCTGCCAGACCGTCGACGGGGGATCGATAGACCCCCGCCCCTAGCGGGACCCGGTATCGGGCCGGCTGTACCTGTTCTGGAAGAGCGACAACAACTCCATAGGCCGGCCCACCCACCTGTGGGCCCAGGAACTCGCCCCCGATGGTCTCGTCCCGGCACCCGGATCGTCGCCGGTCCTGCTCCTCAGCGAGTCCCTTCCCTGGCAGATCCCATCGGTGGAGGGTCCGGCGGTCCTGCGGGCGAACAGCACCTACTACCTGTTCTACGCCGCCAACAGATACGACAGCGCCGACGCCGGCATCGGCTACGCCACCTCCAGGTCCGTGCTCGGGCGCTACCACAACCGCTCGGTGGCGGAGCCGTGGTTGGGAACCCGGGGGAACGCCAAAGGGGCGCAGGGCCCGTCGTTCTTCACCGACCGGTCCGGCGCCACCCGGATGGCGTTCGCGGCGTGGGAGGGCCCGGCCGGCTACCGGAACGGGGGAGTCCGCTCCATGTGGATTGCCACCCTGTCGTTCGGCCGGGTCAGCGAGCTCACCTCCGGGCTCATCGGCCGGCCCCGCGTGGAGTGACCGCACGAAAGGCTGCCGGAACCGAGCCCCGTGGGCCGGCGCACGGCCCAGAAGGAACTCCGGATCGGGCGTAGTACATAACTACGTACAGTTTGCCCGGACCGTCCGGTTCGGGTCGTCGCACTCGTAGAAGGGGCTATAGCCGTGGTCGGGTTGAGAAGGCTGCCTGCACCCGCGACGGTGGCAGAACTCGACCGGCCGGTGGATGCCGGCCCGGCCCAGCCCATGCTGGTCGAGACCGCGGCCGCCACGCCTGCGGCGACGCCGACGCTCGAGGATCGCAAGTTCCGGCCCGACATAGAGGGCCTGCGGGCCGTCGCGGTGCTGCTCGTCGCGCTCTACCACGGGCACATCCCCGGCATCCGGGGCGGCTACGTCGGCGTGGACGTGTTCTTCGTCATCTCCGGGTTCCTGATCACGGGGCTGCTG
>JAKAXG010000086.1 GCA_021827225.1 Actinomycetes bacterium
GGGCTTCGTGGCGGTACATGGCGGTGAGCACGGTGCAGAAGTTGGCGGGGCTCGGCGGCCCGCTCACCTTCGGGGCCGTCCAGTGGTCCGCCTGCAGGAGCGTGGTCGCGGTGGTGGACGGCGCCGCGGCGTGCGGGGCGCTGCCGCCGCACGCGCCGAGCAGCAGGGCGCCGGCGACGGTGAGGGCAGCCAGGGTGCGGCTATGCCGACGTGTAGACACCAAAGGTGCTGGGGGCGTAGAAGATGTTCGGGTAGTGGCCGGTGGCCGGGTCCGGTATCGACGGCAGGCCCAGCAGGGAGTTGAGCAACGAGGCGTTCGCCTGGGTGCACACCGCGTTGCCGAACCCGGGCGCGGGGGTGGTGTTCGGAACGATGGCGCCCACCGGGAAGTCGTTGGCCACGAGGGTGGCGTCGGTGTCGGTGATGGGCCCGGTGGCGGCCAGCCCGGTCAGGTGGCCGCTGCTTCCCGTGGTCAGGAAGACCGGTGCGGTGGCCTCGGCGGTGGTGAGCCCGGTGGCCGCCAGGTTCTTCACCCCGCCGGCCACCAGGTTGCCGATGGCGATGGTGCAGGACGCGCCGGCCACGTTGCCCACCGCCTGGGTGATGCCGGCGCCGCTCAGCAGCGACGTGACCGCCGGGGGCAGTGTCACCCCGGAGCCGGGGAGCAGCGCGGTGACGAGCGAGGCCAGGGCCGGGCCGAAGTTGGACGTGGACTTGGCGGCGACGTAGAAGTCCAGCACCAGCCCCCCGTTCGCCGCCGGCTGGTGCCCGATGGCCGCGCTCAGGCTGCCGTCGGCGGCTCCGAACGCGCTCAGCACCGGGAGGCCGGGGATCCCGGTGACGCTCAACGCCACGTTGATCTGGTCCGGGTCGAACACGAAGTTGTTGTTGTAGTTGGGGTCGTTGCCCAGGCCGTAGGGGTTGCCGTCGATGGCGCCCGTCTGGCTGGGCAGCTGCAGCACCCCGCACAGCTTGGCGAAGATCGACCCGTACATGGCTCCGGTCGTCGGATCGGGCAGGAGCGGGGCCCCGAGCGTGGCGGTGACCAGGCTGTTGGAGATCTGGAGGTAGCCACCCTCGTGCAGGCCGGTGGGCGTCACCTGCCCGAGCGTGCCGGTGAAGGGGATCTCGTAGGGCACCGACGGGGCGCTGCGGGGCGCCCCGGCGTGGGGGAACTGCTCGGGTGCGCAGTTCAGGCCGGGGATCGGCGGGCCGGGCGACGTGTCGGCCATGGCGGTGGAGGCCGGCCCGGCCCAGGTGGCGAGGGTGCAGGCCATCAGGCTGGCGGCGGCGGCGGAGATGAGGCGGCGGCGCCGGGAGAACGAGCGGATCATGAGCTGGGCCACGGGCAGGCGGGGGTGCGGGGCGGCAGGGTGGTCTTCTCGAGTTCGAAGTCGAAGCAGAACGGAGCGGTGAAGGTACCCACCCCCGGCCCGGCCGGCAGGTCGAGGACCTTGTTGAACGTCTGGGCGACCGATGGTGGGCAGGTCCCGGAGTTGGACCCGACGACGGCGGGCACGGAGAAGGAGTTGCCGACGGCCACCGCCTGGCCCTGCTGGGTCGGGCCGGTCACGGGCTGGCCGGTCAGCCTGCCGTCGGTCTTGGTGGTGAACGAGGCGTTGAGGGTGATGCCGCAGGTGAACCCGAGGGTTGTCACCGACGCCAGGGTGGTTCCGGTGATGGTCACGTCGAGGCCGCCGTTGGAGGCCGGTGTGAGTGACACGCTGGCCGACAGCTGCCCGAACTTCACCGTGGCCGGGAGGGCCTCGAGGCCGGCGACGTAGATGTTGGGTGTGGCCAGCTGGATGTTCGAGGCGGCGATGGTGCCGGTCAGCTGCGGGAGGCGCACGAGGCCGCAGGCGACGGCGTAGAGATGGGGGATGACCACGTTGGGCGGGAGGGTGATGCTGCCGTCGAAGATGATGGCCCGGAACGGCACGCCGTAGGCGGTGAAGGGGGCGTTGGCCGGGGCGTCGGGCGCCGGGTAGGTCGCCTTGGGGCAGGGCGCCGGCAGGGAGCTGAACGGAGGCGGGGCTGAAGCGTCGGCGAAGGCCGGCGGCGCGTCCGAGATGGCGAAGATCGAGCCCGCCGAGGCCAGCACCACTCCCGCGACGACGCGTCCGGCGGTGTGACGCGGGGTCCAGCGGCGCATCAGCTCGGCACCTGGAGCTTGTTGATCAGCCACTTGCCGTTCTGGCGGATCATCACCAGCTCGACCCGGAGGGGCTGCGTGCTGGTGCCCGGCTTCTGGGCCGTGTTGGTGACGGTCTGGTCGATGAAGAGAAGCGCCACCGCCTGGCGGGAGGACACCGAGCTGAGGCCGGCCGCCACCACCTTGCCGCTGGCGGTCGCCTTGTAGTCGGTGACCAGGCTGCTCAGGTTCGATTTGGTGGAGTCGAAGTCCTTGCGGAACGACGGGGTGGAGTGGGCGTCCACCTCGGCCCAGGGCGATCCGGGGCCGTTGAGGTTCTTGTAGTTGTAGCTCGACAGGTACACGCCGTACTTCGATGCCGCCTGCAGGGCGCTGGTCCGCAGCGACTGCTGGGAGCTGTAGCGGCTGCTCGCTCCGATCCATTCCACGACCGATAGCACCAGCGCGGCCACGACCAGCACGGCCAGCGCCACTCCTACGCGCGTGAGCAGCCCCGGCCGGCGCCGGGCCGGCGCCGGCTCCTGCAGGACCTCGTCGTCCCGGTCCTCGTCCTCGTATTCGTCGGGTTCGGGGTTTTCGTCGGCGTCGGGGTACTCGTCGGCGTCGGTGGCGAGCGGTTCTTCCTCGACCTCCACCGGGGACACGTCGGAGGTCCGGGTGGACCGGCGGCGGGCGCGGGGCTGGTCTTTATCCACGTAATCCATCTTGTTCGACATTCCTATCCCTGCGGGGGCGGAGCCTTGTCAGCGCCGCGCTGTAGTAGATCGGGAGCTTCGGTTGCGCAGTTCCGGGTCAGGTCGGCGACGGCCACGAGCGAGGTGGGCTCGGCCATCGTAGAGGTGTAGGGGCAGACGGTGTTCTTGTAGTTGAAGGTCAGCTCGAAGCGGATCTGGCCTCCGGTGGTCACCATGGCGACATCGGATGAGAACAGGGGCAGCACCTGGAACAGGGCCTGGATGGCCGCTCTCCGTGCGTAGGCCACGTTGGTGGTCGATGCCAGGTCGTTGATCAGCGAGACGGTCGGGTTGCCGGTCTGGGTGAGGAAGTGGGAGAGGGTCTGGCCGGCGACGGCCCCGTTCTTCAGCAGGGCGATCAGGTCCGAGTTGGACTGCGCCACCTGGGCGCTGAGGGCGTTGAGGTTGGCGGAGAAGTTCTGGAAGGCGTTGTTGGTCCCGTTGAACGTCGAGAGCACGGTGTTGCCGGCGTTGATCAGCTTGGTGGTGCCGGGTATCGCCGACTGGAGGGCGCCGATGAGGGTGTCGCCGTTGACGATGATCGAGTGCAGGTCGGCGCCGGCGTTGCTCAGCCCGGTGGCCAGGGCGGAGCTGAGGGTGTTGAGGTCCGACGCGTGCAGGCTGTTGACCAGGGAGTTGACCTTGTCGAGCAGGGTCCCGATCGATACCGGGATCGTCACCCGGTTCCGGGGGATCACCGATCCGCTGCGCAGGTACGGACCGGGTGGGGCCGCGGCGGTGAGCGTGGTGCTGGGGACGGGCGGGACCAGGTCCATGTACTGCTCGGCGGCGGCGGT
Source organism: Actinomycetes bacterium (assembly GCA_021827225.1). The sequence goes on from JAKAXG010000086.1 coordinate 3,684, forward strand.
GAGTTCCCTGACGCTGGCGGTGACATCCGCCGGGATCTTCACGCCGCGGTCTATGGCCAGGTCGGCCACCACCCCGTTCTCGCTCAGGTGGAGAGCGGAGACCCGCCCGACCTCCACTCCCCGGTAGGTCACGTAGGCCTGGCTGTAGATACCGCCGGCCGCCGGCATGTCGACATGGACGGTGTAGGGCTGATTGATGACCTTCAACCCCACCGCGTCGAACGCGATGTAGTAGGCGCCCAGAGCGGTGACGACGACGAGGGCGATGATCCGGCCCAGGATGGCCCGGCTCACGGCAGCCCCCCCTCGATGAGGGTCGCGATGGCCGAGCGGTTGTAGGCCTGCATCGGGTCGGGGGGATCCACGGTGACCTTGTGCAGCGGCAGGGCGTCGGCGGGAACCGGCGGCACCTGGATGTTGGCGTTGACCGACAGTTGCAGGTAGTCCCCGGGAACCGCCCGGGGGGTGTTGGCTTCCAGGCCGGTGATGGCGGTGAGCGCCGGGCCGAGCTGTTGCTGGACGCCCGTCAGCTGGGTCAGCAGGGGCTGGAGAGACTGGACGGTGCTGACCGTGCCCGTGGCGCTGGCGTCGATGATGGAGTTGGCGGCCGAGCTCAGCTTGTCGAGGTTGGTGAGCAGGCCGTTGAGGTCGGTCGTCTCGCCGGCGAGGACGTCGGCCGCCGGTCCCAGGGCGCCGATGCCCTGGGTGATGGTGGCGCTGCCGTTGTTGAGGGTCTTCGACAGCGAGGCGATGGCCTGCAGGGCGGTGTCGATGGCGGGGGTGTCGTGGGCGAAGGTGGTGATGGTCGAGTTCAGGTTGTTCAGAAGGGACCGGATCTTGCCCTGGTTGCCGTTGAGCGCCAGGTTCGTCTGCGAGACGATGGTCTGCAGCTGGTTGATGCCGCCGCCATTCAGCAGGGCTCCGAGGGCGCCGAAGGCATCCTCCACGCTGGGGGCGGTGGTCGTGTGGCTCTCCGGGATGGAGGAGCCGTTGGCCAGGACCGGTCCCGACGCTGCCGATCCGGGCGGCGGCTGGAGGAGCACGAAGTCCTCTCCCAGCGGGGTGTCGAAGCGGATCGATGCTGTGGTTCCGACGGGAAGCCTGGTGTGATCCTTGATGTTCATCCTCACCAGGGCCTGGAAGTCCTTCACCCCTATGGAGGAGACGTATCCGACGGAGAAGGCCCCGACCCTCACCTGGGCGTTGGCCGGAAGGTTCACCACGTTGGAGAAGGTGGCGGAGACGGTGTAGGTCGGCCCGGACACCCCTCCGATCTTGGGCAGCGACTGCAGGCTGATGCCGCATGACGACAGGACCACGGCGGCGCCGGCCAGGGTGGCGGCGAGGCGGGCGGGGCGGGGGATCATCCGGCCAGCGCCTTCAGGGTGAGGTCCGGTCCGGCGCTGGCGCCCGGTGGCGGGGTGAGGGCGTTGAGGGCGTTGCCGATGCCGCACAGGCTGTCGGTGGTGTCAGCGGTCGTGAGCGGGTTGGTCTGGGTGCCTGTGGCCAGGATCACGAGGAACCGCAGGGCGGCGCTCCCGCACACCTGGTTGAAGAGGGTCTGGGTGGACGAGACGGCGTCGTAGCGACCCCGTATGGCCGGGCCCCCCGGCGCCGACTTGTCCACCGCGTTGGACAGGTTCTGCAGGGCCAGCGGTGTCAGGCTGTAGGCCTGGGCCAGGGACTGCTGCTCGGAGTTGAGAGCCGAGACGAAGGTGTCGAGGTTGCGGATGCTCGAGCCGAGGGCGGCCCCGTCGTGCTCGATGAAGTTGGTCAGGTTTGCGAACAGCTGCTGCAGGGACGACAGCACGGCCGAGATGTCGGTGCGGTCGTTGGCCAGGATCTGGCTCACCTGGGACAGGTTGTTGGCGAAGGACTGGTAGGCGCCCGAGTTGTTGGCCAGCGCCTGGCTGAGGCTGCCCAGGTTGTTGAGGGTGCCGGCGACGCCGGGGGAGTCGGCGGCCAGGCCGTTGAGCGCCTGGCTGAAGTTGACGATGGCACTGTGGACGTCCGGTCCCGAGTTACCGAACTGGGTGGCCAGCTGGTGGACCAGGTTGGTCAGGGCCCCGTGCTTGTTGGCCCCGTTGGGTCCGAGTTGCTGGGCCAGGTTGGTCAGGGCGGCGACAACCGCGTCGACCGACTGGGGGATGGCGGTCCGCTGCAGCGGGATGACCGAGCCGGAGGCGAGCGTGGGGCCCGACCTGTAGGCCGGCCCGATCTGAACGAAGCGGTCGGCCACCACCTCGGGGGCCATGATCTCGGCGTCGGCGTTGGCCGGCAGCTTGACGCTGGCGGACACCTTCATGGTGACCAGCACGTAGTGGGCCTCCGGCTTCACCGCGGTGACGGTCCCCACCGGGATGCCGAGCACGTCCACGTGGTTGCCGTTGTACAGGCCGGGGGCCTCGGTGAACTCGGCGTAGATCGTCCGGGTCGGGCCGCTCCCGCCGCCGACGATCAGTCCCAGCACGACGGCGATGACGACCGCGGCCAGGCCGATGGAGACCCACGGCATCCACTTCCTCAAGCCCGGCACCCCCTCTGGGGATCGAGCTTGCCGATGGCCGCGCACTCTGCGATCAGGTTGTCGGGGACGACGAGGGTGGGGGCGACGAAGTCGGCGAACGGTCCCGAGCCGGTGACGTTGGCGCTGTAGCGGCTGAAGGCCGCGACCAGCGGTATGGCCTGCGCTACGTTGCTGCTGTCCTTGGCCAGGAACTGTGACAGCGACTGCAGGTTCGCCAGCATCGGGTCCAGGATCGAGCGGTCACCGACGATGATGTGGTTCAGCTGGCCGGTGAGCTGTGTCGTGGTGGCCAGGAGGTTGTTGATGGCCGCCTTCCGCTGCTGGAGCACCTGCAGCAGCAGGGAGGACTGCCCGATCAGGTTGACCAGCTGGGCGCTGTGGCTGTTGAGCAGCGAGGTCAGCTGATCGGACTGCTTCACCAGGTTGGTGAGCTCCTGCTGGCGTCCGGCCAGCACCGCCGACAGCTGCGCCACCCCGTCGAGGGCGGCCTTGGTCTGCGCCGGGCTGTTGGCCGCGACGGTCTGGGTGAGCACCTTCAAGGCCTGGACGAGCTGCTTCAGGTTCGTCTTCTGGGTCTGGTTGGTGAGCTGGTTGAGGTCGCTCACCAGGGTGCCGGGGATGGTGGTGCGGCTCACCGGGATGGGGCCGTGGAGGCGGCCCGGTCCCTGCGGCACGAGCTCCAGGTACTCGACGCCGACCGGGTTGAGCACCTTGACGTTGACGAGGGTGTCGGAACCGAGCCGGTGGTTACCGTTGATGCTGAAGGTCACCCGGGCCACGTCGCCGGCCAGGCGCATGCTGCTCACCGACCCGACCCGCACCCCGGCGATGGTGACCACGTCGCCGGGCTTCAGGCCGATGGCGGACTGGAAGTCGGCGCTGTAGGTGGTGGCCGTCAGCCGGCCGATGTTGAGCGCGAACAGGCCGGCGATGACCAGGACAACCGCCGATATGCCGGCGATGACGGCCAGGTTCAGCTCCCGGAACTTCCTCATGGGCGGCTGGCCCCGGAGCGGATGGTGGCCGTCACTTGCACACCCCGGTGTGGACGGCCTGGTTACCGACGTAACCGGTCGGGATCGACAGCGGCGGGCTCTGCGGGACCCCGGGGGACAGCTTCACGCTGATCGGCCCGGAGGTGTGGATGCTCAGGTCGCAGACGTAGACCGACAGGTAGCTGCCCGAGCTGGAGGCCTTGTCGAGGGCGTTCATCAGGCCGGGCAGCCCCCGGATGACGGTGTCGAGCTGCGACTGGTTGGCGAGCAGCACGGCGCTCGCGTTGCGCAGCCCGGACAGGTCCTGGTCGAGGGTCGGCTGGACGTTGTTCAGCAGGTTGGAGGTGTTGGTGGTCAGCGTGCTCAGACCGGTCACTGCGGCGCCGATCTGCTGGCGCTGGCCGGCCAGGCCGCTGACGAGGGTGTCGAGGCCGTCGATCAGAGAGGAGAGCTGGGCGTCGTTGTGGTTCACGTTCGTTAGCAGCGGCGTGAGGTTGTCCAGAATCTGGTTGATGAGGCTCTGACGTGACGCCAGGTTCGACGTCAGGGATGCGGTCTGGTTGATGAGATTCCCCACCGCCCCCGACTCTCCCTGCAAGACGGCGATGATCGACCCGGTCAGCTCGTTGACCTGCGTAGGGTTGAGGGCGGCGAGCAGCGGCTGGAAGCCGGTGAACACCGTGGTCAGGTCCAGGCCCGGCTTGGTGTTCGACTCCGGGATGGTGGCGCCGGAGGCGAGGGGCCGGCCGCCGGCCGGTCCCTTGCTGATCTGCAGGTAGCGCTGGCCGAGGAGGTTCTCGAACTGGATCGAGGCCTGGGCGTGGGTGGTGAGATGGTCCGCGGACGCCACGGTGAAGTCGATCCGGGCCTGGTTGTCGGCGGTGAGGCTGACGCCGTTCACCTTGCCGACCTCGACCCCGGCGATGCGGACGGTGTCGCCCGATTGGAGTCCCGATGCGTTGGTGAAAAGGGCGTGGTATGAGGTCTGGGGCTGGCCCAGCCTCAGGTCCAGGAGCGTGGCGATGACGCTGACCGTGATGAGGACGGCCACCACGAAGAAGATCCCGAGTTTGATGAGGTTCGAGCGCTGGCTGCTGTTCACCGGGACTACCTCACGACCCTGCGGTGATGGACGACAGCAGGGGCATCAGCACCACGGCGGCGAGCCCCGGCTGGGCGGGCGGCCGGCCCCCGTTCAGGGCGGCGGCGATGGCCTGCACCGCCTGCAACTCGGCGGCGTAGGGCGCGCTCGACGCGTCCGCGGCCACGCCCGCGGCGGGAGGCGGCGTACCGGCCCCGGACCGGTTGGCGGACGCCGCGCTCACCGTCTTGGCCGGGGCCGGGGCGATGATGCTGGAAGGCACCGAGGCCTCACCGACCGGCTGGGCGTCGGGGCTGCCCCCCACGCCGCAGTACGGGTTGCTCTCGCCGGGGTACTCGGGGCAGTTGGCCGAGGTGTAGGTCGCTGGGTTCACCATCGATCCGAGGGCCTGCGTGATCGATGCCGGGTTGTCGTATCCGAGGGCGGCGTTGACACCGGCGCTGATGTTGGCCACCGGCAGGTTGGCGTTCACCTTCAGGTACGGCCCCGATGACTCGGCGGCGGCCACGGCGGAGGCGAACTGGGTCAAGCCGCTGAGGGTCTGCGACAGCTCCGTGGGGCTCTGGGTGACGTCCGCGAGGAGGGGACCGGACTCGTTGAGCAGCGAAGGCAGGGATGTCTGCACCCTCTGCAGCACGCTGCCGAACTGGCCGACGGTGGAGGTGCCGGAGGTGAGCAACTGGTGCAGGGCCGTTTCCTGTGAGGTGATGGTCCCGGCGGTCACGGTCGAGTTGGAGATCGTTCCGAGCAGGTTGGGGGTGGCCTGGTTGACCTCGCCGCTGACCGGGGCGAGCAGCTTCAGGTCGGACTTGATGGTCGCCAGGTTGGGCACCACCGCCTGACCGAGATAGTTGGAGGTGCCGGCCAGGGTCCGGCCGAGCGCCCTGCCCTCGCCGTTCAGGGCGGTGGCGAATGCGGTCAGCGCGGTGTCCAGGGCCGCCGGGTGGACGGCGTGGAGCAGCTTGTACAGCTGCGTCACCGTGCCCTGCAGCGATGTGGAGGGGGCCCCGCTGAAGGGGGCAATGACGTCGCCGCGCTGCAGGTGACCGGTGCCCGGCGTGGCCGGGGGCACCAGGTTGACGTACTGGTTGCCGAAGATCGAGAGCGGCGAGACCTGGGCCTCGACGTTACTCGGGATCCGGGGCAGGTTCTTCGGATAGATGAGGAACTGCACCTCCACCCCGCCGTTGGGGGCCTGGGTCTCGGATCCCACCTTGCCGACGGTGACGTTGCGGTACTCGACCGGGGCGGAGATCGGTACGGCGTTGCTGCCCTTGGGCAGCTGGGCGTTGATCTTCACCACGTTGGTGAAGTGGCCGGTGAAGGTGAGGACGATCAGGTAGATAACCGTGACGACCACGACGGCCAGGAGCACGCCGAGCGCCGCCCGGGCCGGCCGGGACTCGCGCAGCGACTCCACGCTGTAGCGGCTGCGCTCCTGGGGGGCGCCGTCCCCGGGCGGGGGAGCCGGTCGATCGGTGAGTGTGGTAGCCACTACCGCCGCCTCAACCCGAGACCTTGATCCCGCTCGACGTCCCCCAGAAGAGGATGGTCATGAGCATGTCGGAGAAGGCGATGGAAACCACGCTGGCCCGGATGGCGCGGCCCGCCGCCTTACCGACCCCTTCCGGGCCGCCGGCGGCGTTGTAGCCGTAGTAGCAGTGGATGGACGTGATGAGGATGGCGAAGACCACGACCTTCACCACCGACAGGAGCACGTCGCGGCCGGTCAGGAACTCGTGGAAGTAGTGCTGGTAGGTGCCGGCGCCCTGATGGCCTACGGCTACGACGGTGATCTGGGTGGCCAGGTAGGACCCGGCCAGGGCGGCCAGGTACAGCGGGATCGCCACGGTGAGGGCGGCCATGATCCGGGTCGTGACCAGGTAGGCGAGCGACGGGACGCTCATCACCTCGAGGGCGTCGATCTCGTCGGTGACCCGCATGGCGCCGAGCTCCGAGGTGAAGCGGCATCCCATCTGGGCGGCCAGACCGAAGGCGG